>JAZOSM010000124.1:0-11284 GCA_045657125.1 Eubacteriales bacterium | reverse complement strand
TAAACATACAGTGTTTGTAAATCTCATATGTTTGTAAAATATCGTTCTTGTGAGTTAATTCTATTAGGTTCATTGCACACCTACAAATTCTTATTTATCGGTTAGTTGTATTATAGCACAACTTGACTAACAAAAAAAGAGAATATTATAAACACCCTTAGTTTTTTAACAAACTAAGGGTGTTTTCGTGTCTTGTTGTACTGTCCTTTAGCGTACGCCTCTTATTCCGTGTCATTTTTTGTATTGGCATAGTAATAAAAGCCGTTATCCGTTTTTTCAAGCTCGATACCGAAAACCCTTGTTAAAACAGCGCTTTTCAGTGTGTTTTCGGGAGTATCCACGGACAAAAGATTTCCGTTTTCCAGTACCGCAATACGGTCGGAAAAGCGCAGAGCCAAGGGGAGATCGTGCAATACGCACAGAACGCTTTTTCCGCGGGCGGTAAGGGCTTTTAACTCCTCCATCAAAGCGATTCTGTGAGAAGGATCGAGAAATGCAGTGGGTTCGTCCATCAAAAGGGTCTGACTGTTTTGGCACAGAGCCATTGCAATCATTGTCTTTTGCTTTTCGCCACCCGAAAGAGTAGACAAAGGTCTTTTTGCCAAGGACAAAAGCCCCATTTGTTCCATGGCGGCATTTGCTTTTTCTCGATCTGCTTTTCCATAACGATGGGGAAAGACAGTGTGGGGGAATCTGCCGTGAAGAACGATTTCCTCTACGGGCAAATCGGAATTCAGACCCGTTTGAGACAAATAGGTAATTTCTTTTGCAATTTCGCCTTTTTTACAGGTAGAAATTTCTTTTTGATTCAGAAAAATCTCGCCATCAATGGCTTTGATTTGACCTGCGGCAAGCTTTAATAAACTGCTTTTTCCTGCTCCGTTCGGACCGACCAGGCTCAGAAGCTCGCCATGCTTTACATCTAGCGAAACCTTTTCCAAGCAAAATCCCGTCGAATAGTGTAAGGATGCGTTTGATAAGCGTATCATATCCGTTTCCCTCCTTTTTTGCTTAAAATCAAATAGAGGAAGAAAGGCGCTCCTAAAAATGCCATAAAGATGCCAACGGGGATTTCATAAGGGGCAAAGACCGTTCTTGCGAGCGTATCGCATAGCGTAACGAAGCCTGCACCGAAAAGGGCAGACAAAAGCATTAAATGAAAAGAAGAAATTCCTTGCCGGATTTTTTTGATTGCGTGGGGTACCATCAGTCCCACAAAGGAGAGCAGACCGCACAAGCTTACGGCACAGCCCGCAAGGACCGCTGACAAGAGAAGTAATGCAGTTCTCAAGCCTTTCGTATGGATGCCGAGTCCCTGTGCGTTCTCATCTCCCAAGGAAAGGATGTCCATGGGAACTGCCAGAAACAGCAGGGCAATCAGCGCCAAGAGAATCATCACGGATGCAGGGGCAATTTTTTCTGCAGACAGAAAGGAAAAATCACCGATTTTGAAATCGTTTCTGAAAATTCCGATTTCGGGTGACAGTTGTACGATAGCGTCGGAAACTGCGTTAAAAAGTGAACTCAATGCGACGCCCACGAGTATGACGCTTCCTTTGGTGTTGGGTAGCTTTGCGGAAACGGAACAGACCGCCATCGCCGCAAGAAACGCCCCGAGAAAAGCGAAAACAGAAAGGAAAAAACCACTCATAAGACCAAATACGGAACAAATGGTTACAGCCATTCCTGCACCCGATCCGATACCGATTATGCCGGGGGAAGCAAGAGGATTTGCGAGCGCCGTCTGTATCACACTGCCGGATACGGCTAAAGCCGCGCCACAGACGATCGTTCCGTAAAGCCTTGGTAAGCGTACCAAATATATGATTTTTCCAAAAACGTTTTCCGTCCCGCCAAAAAGCCCTTCTAAAAATTCTGCAGGGGAAAGATTGGACGATCCCGCACAGCAGGCAAAGAGGGAAGAAAGCAAAAGGAGAAGCGTACCCGAGGAATACAGAAGAAGCATTCTTCGGTTACGGTTCGAGTAATTCTGCCAGGGTTTCATAGGCTATTGCCCAGCGTGCATTTGGTTTTTGGTTGAACAGACTTTTATCCAAAAGATACATTCTGTTTTCCCGCACCGCTTCCAGTGACGACCACGCAGGGTTTTCCTCCATCATGGTATTAAAGTTTGCTTTAGCTTTTTCTTCATCACCCATGGTTACGATCAAAATGTGCCGCGGATTTCTCTTTAAAATGTATTCGATGTTTAATTGCTCCGTTAGAGCCTTATCACTGTCGGCAAGATTGATGCACCCAAGGTCGGAAAGCATTTCTCCCAAGATCGTGCCTTCACTGCTTTTTGCCTTTACAAGGCCCGATGAAATGCGAAGCACCAAAACCGTCTTTTCTTCGTCTGTCAGATTTCGCTTTTGAAAATCCGATTTAACGGCTTGGATGTTCTCGGCGATTTTTGTGCCATAGGTTTCGTAGGCTTCTTTGCGCCCGGTTAAATCCGTGCAGATTTTCAGCATTTTTAAGTAATCGTCAAATGAGTCAACGTCAAAATATGCGACGACAATGCCTGCTTTTTCAAGAGAGGTCATCATATTTACGTGTGAAGGCGTGGAAGCACTTGCCAAAACGAAATCGGGATTGGCAGATAGAAGCAGTTCAAGAGAGGGGGAGTGTGCTCCGCCAAGCTGTACCAATCCTTCGGTGTCGATTCCGAAATCTTCGGCGGCATCGTCTGCGGTTGCACAAAGATTTCCACCTGCCAAGATCCATAAATCGGCAAAGGAACCCAGCAAAGCGGCAACGCGCAGAGGCTTTTTTGTCAAATGTACTTCTCGTTTCAGGTCATCGGTAAAAGAAGCAGGTTCCGTAGTGGAGCCCGCTTCCGTTTGTTTGCAAGAGGTGATGGTGAAAAGAGAAGAAACAGCCAAAACAATACAAAGAATTTTACAGCAATTTCTTTTCCACATAGTCGATTCCAAGTCTTTCAATGGTCTGGGCAAAGCGTTCCCCTTTGATACCCTCGTCACGGAACAAAACAATTGCTTTTTCTACTGCTTCAAGAACTTCATCCTCGCTTTGGAAAATGTGCTTGAGGAAAATTCCTTGAGAGCCTTTTTTGCCCCATCTTCCGCCGACGGCGAAACGATATCCGGTCTTTGCTTCTGCAAAAACACCAAAGGGGCATTTTTCGATGCATTTTCCGCAGCGATTACAAAGGCTATCGTCGATTTTTATCTTGCCGTCATCCAAAGAAATGGCGCCCATGGAACAGCTCTCAGCGGGAATGCATTTTTTGCATCCGCGGCAAAGATCCGTTTCGGGGGAAAAGATGCAACAGCCTACGATTCCCAAATCGTTCAGATCGGGTTTGACGCAGTTGTTGGGGCATCCTCCCACAGCAATTTTAAACTTGTGAGGAAGAATGGTATCGTGGTAGCCCTGATAAAAGCGCTGATGAATTTTTGCGCTCAAGGAGTGGGTGTCGATCAATCCGAATACACAGGTCGTGCCCTTACAGGATACGATCGGACGAACCTTGGGACCCGTTCCGCCGCTTTCCATTCCGTTTTCTTTCAGAAAAAGAATCAGGTCGGGGATGTTATTGTAGGGAACACCTTGAATCTCAAAGGTCATTCGGGAGGTCAAGGCAACCTCGCCCGAACCGAAGCGGTCTGCAGCCTCGGCAACAACGCGATGCTTTTGGGTGGAAATTTTACCGTTCACAGTCAATACCCTTACGTTAAAAACGTCTTCGTAGCGTTTGTCGCGCAGACAGCCAAGACCTTTGACCTTGCCGATCTGTTCGGGGGTCAAAGCGCCGTTTTTAGGTGTTAAGCCGAGTTTTTCAAATGCGGAACTCATGTTGTTTCTCCTTGGAACATTTCTGCAACAGCCTCGTGAGCTGCTTTTTGCAAAAGCGGAATTTTTGTTTCATCCAACTTGTAGTTCTTGGGACGCCAAGTATTTCCGATACAGCTTTGTCCCGTGAGGGTTTCAAACCAAACGCAAGCGTTCAGATACTGTCCTCCGCCAATGTCACCGTCGTGATAGTGATCGTTTTTATTGGTACGCTCGCAAAGTACCTCGCCAATGATGGGATTGTGACGTACCTTCTGCCAGGCATCACCGGTGGGAACCCGCACTACCTCCAGCATCTCACTCATTTCAATGGCAAATTGATGGAGAAAGTCTGCCATACTCTGCTGTTTTTCCTTGGAATCCATTAACATTCCGGCGTGATCTGCGCCCATCTCCCAAGCCCAGAGCTGGTGCCAGAAAAATTTACTTTGAGGAAACTGCTCCTTGAGAAATTTCATCACAGCTTTTGCATAGGCATCCGCTTCCTTGTGTGCGCGCTCAAAATCTGTGTGCAGAAGTCTTACGGGACTTTGCTGAAGACTGATGTAATCCCAGTTTTCTCTTGCGAGACATTGACGGAGGGAAAAGCCTTCATACTTGATGCGTCCTTGCTCATCTGTTTCAAAGTACTCGTAATTTGCCTCATTGTTTTTCCACCATCTCCAATGCTTTTCCAGAGAACATCCTGAGTAGTAAGCATTGCAAACCTTTATATCCAATCCCGCCGCGGTTCCAATGCCGTACAGTTCCTCTACGTAATAGTAGCAGGAACTGGAACCTATCATCAAAATGTTTATTTCGTCGTCCTCGGCAGGATCGTACGTTTGCATGAGGGCTTCTTCTTCGGTTTCTTCCGTTTTTTTCTGTACGTGCTTTTTGCTCGTAACGGCAGGCTTTGTTTCCTCAGTGACGGGAGTCAGCCCGGAGGAACAGGAAGCAAAGCTTATAAACAGAAAAAGAAATGTAAAAAATAAAGCGAGTTTTTTCATTGTTTTATCCTCTTGATTCTTCTACAGCGCGATGAGCAGATTCTTGCAGTGCCTTAATTTGCGCTTCGCTTAAAGGGTAGGTGGTGGGACGCCAGGTGTTACCGATACAGCTTTTGCCCGTAATGGTTTCAAACCAAACACAGCCGTTCAGGTACTGTCCGCCGCCTTCTTCACCGTCGTGATAAAGATCACTTTTCGCACCGCGATTGCAGAGATTGTCGCCAACGGCAGGGTACTGTCTTGCATATTGCCATGCATCACTTGCAGGTATGCGGATCAAAGGATAATCCTGACATACCGCAATAGCAAAATCTTTGCTCCATTTTGCCATTTCCGCCTGCTTTTCTGCGGAGTCTACCACAAATCCGTTTCTGTCATAGCCGATTTGATACGCCCAGGTATCGTGCCAGTAGAATTTGCTTTGGGGGAATTCACCGCTAACGTACTCATACAGATCTTCAAGATATTTATAATAGGTGGATTTGGCAAGTTCCAGATCTGCGCCGGTGTTGCGAATTCTTTGCTGAAAACTGATTACATCCCAATTTTCCTGCACCAGACAGTTGCGGAGATTGGTGGGGTTTAAAACCCGTCGTCTGCCGTTTCCGTCGGTTTCGTAATATTCGTAGTGACTTTCGTTTAATTTCCACCAGGTCCAATGCTGCTGCAAGGTGCAACCGGAGTAATACACGTTGCATACCTTCATATCAACACCTGCGGCTTTTGCAATGCCGTAGAGCTCCTCTACGTAATAGTAGCAAGAGCTGGAGCCGATCATCAAAACGTTAATGACGTCGTCCTCGGCGGGATCATAGCCCTGCATAATGGCTTCTTCTTGGGTTTCTTCCGTCTTTTTCTCAACTTTCTTTTTCGTGGTAGTGGTGGGGTTGGTTGCGTCGGGTACAGGGTCAAGACCTGCCGAACAGGAAGCAAGGGTAGAACAAAGGGTAATCAATGCCAAAAACAAAGCGATTTTTCTCATAGTCTTATCCTCTCGATTCAGCCACAGCGCGGTGAGCCGCTTGTTGCAGTCCCGTAATTTGGGATTCGCTTAATTTGTAATTCTTGGGTCTCCAGTCGTTTCCGATACAGCTTTTGCCCGTAATGGTTTCAAACCAAACGCAGGCATTCAGATACTGTCCGCCGCCTTCTTCGCCGTCGTGATAGTTGTCACTCTTATCACCGCGGTTGCAAAGCTTGTCACCCACGCGGGAATCCTTTCTTGCATAATGCCATGCATCTCCGGAGGGAATGCGGGGCAGGGAGTATTTTTCACAGAGCTCTAAAGTGAACGTTTTGATCCAGCCTGTCATTTCCGTTTGTTTTGCAACGCTGTCAACCACAAATCCGCTTCTGTCGTAGCCTACCTGATAAGACCAGGTGTGATGCCAATAAATTTTTGACAGAGGAAATTGCTCCTTGGTGTAGTCCAAAAGATCCGTCAGATATTTGTAAGCGTTCTTTCTCGCGGCTTCAATATCTTCTCGCATCTGTGCGGAGCTTTGCTGGAAACTGATTACGTCCCAATTTTCTTGGGAGAGGCCTTTTTTCAAGGAAAAGCTTTCGTACTTTTTGCGACCTCTTTCATCGGTTTCAAAATAATGGTAATTGCTTTGGCCTTCTTTCCACCAGGTCCAATGCTGACTGAGCTTACATCCCGAGTAGTACAGGTTGCAAACCTTCATATTCACTCCTGCCGCCTTTGCGATGCCGTAAAGCTCCTCTACGTAGTAGTAGCAGAAGCTGTTTCCGATCATCAAAACGTTGATGACGTCGTCTTCGGCGGGATCATAGTCCTGCATAATGGCTTCTTCTTGGGTTTCTTCCGTCTTTTTCTCAACCTTCTTTTTCGTGGTAGTGGTGGGTTTGGTTGCGTCAGGTACGGGATCAAGACCTGCCGAACAGGAAGCAAGGGTAGAACAAAGGGTAATCAATGCCAAAAACAATGCGATTTTTCTCATAGTCTTATCCTCTCGATTCGGCTACGGCGCGGTGAGCCGCTTGCTGAAGCGCTGTTACCATAGATTCACTCAGCTTGTAGTTGCCGGGTCTCCAATCGTTTCCGATACAGCTTTTGCCCGTAATGGTTTCAAACCAAACGCAGGCATTCAGATACTGTCCGCCGCCTTCTTCACCCTCGTGGTAGTTGTCACTTTTTGCACCGCGGTTGCACAGAATGTCGCCAACGCGCTTATCGTTTCTTGCATATTGCCAAGCATCACCGCTGGGAACCATAATCAGATTAAAGTCTTTGCAGATTTCAAGGGAGGTTACCTTCTTATCCGCCGCAGACTGTGCTTGTTGCGCGGCAGATTCCATCTTGAATCCGTTTCTGTCGTAGCCTACCTGGTATGCCCATGTGTGATGGAAGTAGTAGGTGCTTTGGGGGAACTGCCCCTTAATATAATCCAAAAGTTCGGTCAATTGTTTGTAAGTCGTTTCTTTTTTTCCAGAGGGGTAGTCCTTGCTGCCGCGCTGAATAGAGATCACGTCCCAGTTTTCTTGACGCAGACACATATTCAAGGTGTAGTTCTCATATTTTTTGCGTCCGCTGCCATCTGTTTCAAAATATTGATAATTTGCTTCGTTTGCTTTCCACCAGGTCCAATGCTGCTTGATAGAGCATCCCGAATAATATACGTTGCAAACCTTCATATCTACGCCTGCCGCCTTTGCGATGCCGTACAACTCCTCTACGTAGTAGTAGCAGAAAGAGTTACCGATCATCAGAACGTTAATAACGTCGTCCTCGGCGGGATCGTAATCCTGCATAATGGGCGCGGGTTCGGTTTCTTTTTCTTCATCGGCTTTTTTCTTCGTTGTGCTCACCTTGGGTGCTTCGGTTTCTTCCGCGGGAGCTTCAAGTCCTGCAGAACAAGAGGGGAGAAGCATTGTCAAAAGCAGTAAGGATGCGATGATCGTTGTGAGTTTTTTCATAGATTGTCTCTTTCTGCTGCAACGACTTTATGCGCTGCTTGCTGTAAAATTTCGATCTTTTCTTCGCTGAGAGGGTAATCGGGACGATAACTGTTTCCGATACAGCTTTTTCCCGTCAACATCTCAAACCAAACGCAGGCGTTGAGATACTGACCGCCTCCGATATCACCATCGTGGGAGGTATCGTCGGGCTTTGCGCTTCTCAGACATAGCTGATTTCCGATTACGGGGTTGTACCGTGCGACTGCCCAAGCCTGACCTGTTGGGATGTAAGGAAGCTGGTATTTTTCATAAATTTCCTTGGCGATGGTTATCTTCGCATTCTGCCAAGCGATTTCGTCCTCCTTGGTTTCAAGGCGGAAGTTGGAGGATTCGTTATAATTTCCTACCTGCGGTACCCACGTGCAGTGCCAATAGTATTGAGACTGTGGGAATTCTTTGCGAATTGCCTCCAAAAGCTGTCCCAAGGGTGCGATCTCCTCTCGGATTCCGTCGATTCCTTTTCTGCGATAACTGCCGTTTCCTTCCTGGAGGGTAATTATGTCCCAGTTTTCCTGAGTCAGACATTGCCTCAGGGAAAAATTGTCGTACTTTTTTCGGCCCCGTTCATCGGTCTCAAAATATTGATAGTTACGCTCGCTGTTTTGCCACCAGGTCCAATGCTTGTCCAAAGGACATCCCGAATAGTAAACGTTGGCTACCATCATATCAATGCCGGCGGCCTTTGCCATTCCGTACAATTCTTCAACGTAGTAGTAGCAATAACTGTTGCCGATCATCAAAACGTTCAAAACGTCATCCTCCGCAGGGTCGTATTCTTGCAGTCTTTTCGGTTTGGTTTCGTCGTCGGTCTTGTTTTTCTTTTCTTCTTTGAGCTCGTTTTTCTTTGGTTCGGCTTCCATCGGAGCCTCAAGTCCTGCCGAGCAGGAGGGGAGAAGGAAAGAAAAAATCAGTAAAAAGACCGTGATCCAAATGGATTTTTTCATGAGTTACCCCTTCATTGCTTCGATAGACTCATGAGCAGCTTTTTGTAACTGTGCAATTTTTGCTTCGCTTAGATCGTATTCGGGGCGCCAGGTGTTACCGATACAGCTTTTTCCCGTCAAAGACTCAAGCCATACACAGGCGTTGAGATACTGACCGCCGCCGGTGTCACCGTCGTGCAAGAAGTCACCCACTCCTCCCTTTTTGTGGCAAAGCTTGTCACCGATCACGGGATCTTTTCGTGCGATCTGCCAGGCATCTCCCACGGGAATTCGGGCAAGATTGTATTTTTCGCAAAGGTGGAGTGCAACGTCGCGAACGGTCTGATGTTGCGCTTCCTGTGCCTCAGGTGAATCAATTACCCCGTTGTCACGATCATAGCCAACCTCGTAGCTCCAGGTTTGATGCCAGAAAAAGTCGCTTTGGGGAAATTCCTTGCGCAGAAACGCCATTAAATCTCTCATATAAGGTTCGCAATTGGCAAAAGAGGTTTCGCGATCCTTTGCTTTTTCGGGAGAAAATGCTTCCTGCAGGGAGATTGCATCCCAGTTTTCGGTTTGAAGCGCCCTTACGAGAGAGAAGTTTTCGTATTTGACGCGTCCTTTTTCATTGGTCACGAAGAACTGGTATTTGGATTCGTTTTGCTTCCACCAGGTCCAATGCTTGTTCAAAGGACATCCGGAATAATACAGGTTGCAGACATTCATTTTGATTCCCGCTGCCTCTGCCATTCCGTACAATTCCTCTACGTAGTAATAACAGCCGGAATTACCGATCATCAAAAGATTGAAGACGTCATCCTCGGCAGGATCGGAGGTTTGCATAATGGCAGGCTTTTTTTCTTCGTTTTTTGTCTGTTTGTTTGGTTCCTCCGTGCCTTCAACGACCGCAAGGTTTTGACCGCATGAAGTCAACAACAAAATCAAGGATAAAAACGCGAAAATGAAAGATCGTTTCATATCATCACCCCTGAATAAATTTATACACATTTAGTATACCGAATTTCAAGGGGAAAGTCAATTAAACACGACTATTTTCTGCAAAAAAGAAAAAAAGCCCGAAGGCTTTTTTCCGTATATTTAAATAGGTTTTTCGGTAACTGCTTGATGCGCGATCTCTTGCAGCAAAACAGCGCGGCTTTCGTCCAGCTTGTAATCCGTGGGACGGAAGGTGTTTCCGATACAGCTTTTGCCCGTAACGATCTCAAACCAAACGCAGGCGTTCAGGTACTGTCCGCCACCCGTGGTTCCCTCGTGGTAACGGTCTCCCTTAGAGTCGTCTCCGTTGGGACCTTTGTTACACAACACGTCACCGATCTTGGGGTTGTTTCTGGCAAGTTTCCAAGCAGAACCGCAGGGGATCATAGGAAGATTCAAATCCAGGCAAAGCTGTTTGCAGGCGGCGCTGATATTCTCCGCGTGAAGGGCTTGCATGGCGGAATCTTCAATGGTAACTCCGTCGCGGCTCCATCCAACCTGATACGCCCAGGTCTCCTGGAAATACAGGTCTGCCTTGGGATGGGTCTTCTTGATCAAATTAAGAAGCTTTTCACCGTAAGGATTACAGCTGTCATAACAAGCGTCGTAGGTGTTTGCCACGGTAGGTCCGAAGTGCTGTTGGATGGAAATAATATCCCAATTTTGCGCGCCAAGGCACATTTTCAAGGTGTAATCCTTTTTGACGGTTCGATCGCTTTCAAAGGAAGAACCAAAGGTTTCGATATACTGGTATTTTGCTTCGTTTTCCAAGTACCAGTTCCAATGCTGACTTAGCTTACAGCCGGAGTAGTACAGGTTTGTAATTTCAATGGATAATCCCTCTGCTTCAAGCATTCCGTACAGTTCATCGGGGAAATAATAGCAGAAAGAGTTACCGATCATCAAAATTTTGATCACTTCGTCTTCGTCGGGATCGGGAACATCCTCTTTGGTTTCTTTTTTCTCGGTTTGCTTTTTCGTTTCGGGAAGTGTCTCAGGTTCATTGACGGGTTCCAAAGAACTGCCGCAGCTCAGCAGGGGAGCACCGAGAAAGATCATGCACAAAAAAAGGGAAAACGCTTTTTTTATCGTTGCAAGTTTCATATAAATACCTACTTTCTTTCGATCTTGTTTACCCATATTATACTGTGGAATATTCCGTGAGTCAAGTGCGATTTCCTTCCCTTTTCCATCCTACCACCGATTTACCGCAAAAAAGAACCGAGGTGTTACCCTCGGTTCTTTTTTATCTTTGTTCCTGTTTTCTTCTGCGAAGTAAATTCACAGGCTTTCTAAAACCGTTTAAGAAGCAGATGCAAATTCAACGGCTGCTTGGATATAAACCAAAAGCTGCTGAACCACGTTGTACTTCTCGTGGGTTTCGGGGTAGGAAGTAGCAATTGCGTCTACACGGTCGGTCAGGCTGAGTGCAACCTTGCCGGTGCTCTTTTCAGTGATTTGGATATTCAGAGCAGTAGACATGCTTCTTGCATGAACGTACAGGTCGATGTAGTATTCGTTTTCTTCGACACCTGCGCTGATAACGGCAAGATCCGTTACGTCTGCACCGTTTACCTTGAT
>JAZOSM010000123.1:0-10759 GCA_045657125.1 Eubacteriales bacterium | reverse complement strand
AAGCAACTTTTGGTTCGGGCTCTCCCAGAATGGGTATTTTGGCTGAATATGATGGCCTGGAAGGTTTGAGCCAAGTTGCAGGGGTCACTGAAAAGAAACCCATCGAAGGTCAGGATGCAGCACACGGATGCGGTCACAATTTGTTTGCGGCAGGCTCTCTGGCTGCTGCTCTTGCCGTTAAAAAATACATCGAAGAAAATAATAAAGGCTCCATCACCCTCTTTGGCTGCCCCGCTGAGGAAGGCGGCGGCGGAAAAGTGTTTATGTCTCGCGACGGTGCATTCGACGGTATTGATGCAATCGTAAGCTGGCATCCCGAAAGCATGCATATGGTACGTACTCGTCCTGCTTTGGCAAACGTTAAAGTGGATTACAGCTTTGAAGGCGTTGCCGCACACGCAGGTGCCTCCCCTCACAAAGGCAGAAGCGCATTGGATGCAGTAGAGTTGATGAATATCGGTTGTAACTTCCTCCGCGAACACATGGAAACAACCAGCCGTGTACATTATGCAATCATTGATGCAGGCGGATCTGCTGCCAATATGGTTCAGTCTCACGCCAAAGTTCGTTATATGATCCGCGCCGTGGATCGTGACGCCGTAACCGATCTTTTTGCCCGCGTTGAAAGAATTGCTCAAGGCGCAGCCCTTATGACGGATACAAAAGTTTCTTCTACAATCACTTCTGCATACTCAAACTTGATTACCATACCGACCTTGCAAGCAACCGCAAACGAAGCAATGCACGACGTTCCCATTCCCGTTGCAACCGAAGAAGAATTGGAATTTGCTCGTGCACTCCAAAAAACCTTTAATATTACAAAAGAACAGGCTGCTCTCTCCCCCCTTGCTGATTGTGTTAAAGATCCTGCGCCTCCCGTTGCACACGGCGGTTCCACCGATACAGCAGACGTAAGCTGGGTTTGTCCCACCGTGCAAATGCATATTGCCAATCACGCTGTCGGCACTCCCGGTCACAGTTGGCAGAGCGTCACCCAAAGCCGTTGCAGTTTCGCGAAAAAGTCTATGCTTTACGCAGGCAAGGCAGTAGCGGCAACGATTATGCGCTTAATGGATCGCCCCGAGCTTCTTGAAAAAGCAAAAGAAGAACATTATGAAAAAACGGGCGGCACTTATATCTGTCCTATTCCAAAGGATCTCAAACCCAGCCTTGATTTATTCGAGTAAATTTTCTCCATAATTTCTCAACAAAAAATTCCTCCTATGGTAGATCAACTTAAATCTTCCGTAGGAGGGTTCTTTTTTGTGCGTAAAGATAAAACGTTGGCAGACACTTCTGTGCCTGCCAACGAATAAAAGAGCTTTATTTATTAATAAGAACGCATTACACGGTCTGCGCTGATATGCTTGGTATATTCACCCTCAAGAACTTCAGGTTCGAGAGTCTCAATTTCGGAGATCTCGCCATTCAAGTACAGAGTGATTTGACGCTTTGCGTAACGGAGACGCTCCGTTGCTGCTGCATAAGCATTACCGAGCTTTTCCCAACCGTGGGTTTTGCTTTCTTTATGCCAATAATAATCATGAAGCTCATACAACTTCTCAAAGTCAGCAATAACAACGGGAAGAACGTTTTCAGCAAAATCTTTGAGCCATTCACGATCCCCTGCTTTGTAATGATTACGCAGATTCATATGAATGCGGGTCTTAGCCAAAGAACAACGGAACAAAACTTTATAAAAATCAATGTAAGGAGCGTTAGGATACTTTTCAAATACTTCGAGAGACTTAGCAAAACAAGCCTCAAACTTCTTCATATCGTAACCAAAAGGCATCAGGTTGATCAGAGGATCTGCCCAAAGCATCACCTTACCAACATTTCTGTCTCCGTCTTCGCCGCAATAGAAGTCACTGATTGCATCGCAGAGTTCAGCGGGATTGCCCGTAATGAATTCAGCAACAGAGTCGATGTCCTCTTTGGTGCATTCCAGACCTCTCCAGCAATATTCGGAATACATGGCAAGACAAGGCAATGCCTGAATGTGATTGATATCACCATAAGCCCAAGCAGCTGCAAATACTTCGCGAACGCCGTGCTTCAAGCATTCTTCCATAGCGGGTTTTACGGTGTTATAGGTATGGGTGAAGTTTGGTGCTTGACCATTCCAAGTCCAAATACCGCCTGCAAAAACAACCTTCTTGCCAAACTTCAAATGCTTTTCAATATTTCCGCCGTAAAATTCATTGTTGGTGCGATAGTAATTCCAAAATACCATGTCCGCATCGGGCATAGCATCGATTACATACTGAGGAATCTGAGCATCAACAGAGTAAACGGCGCCCTTACTTGCAAGAGTGGAATACATATCACTCCACATCATGGGATGATAATCATACTTTTTGCAAATTTCAGCAACGTGTCCCAAATGCTCGTTATAAATTTCAAAACGATCACGATAGCCGTCGCGAGCAAAAGATTTACCAAAGCCTAAGCCGCGAGTTTCGTCACAACCGATATGGATACGGCCAGAACGAAAAGCTTTTTTACAGGTTGCGATACAAGCCTCGATAAACTCATAGGTTTTTTCCTCGCCGGGGAGAAGGACCTGCTCGTTTTCAGCAATGTTTTTATGTGCTTTGTAACGCAGGAACTTGCTCAAGTGGCCAAAGGTCTGAATACAAGGAATGACTTCAATACCAAGTTCAAAAGCATAATTGTCAATATCCTGAAGTTCAGCCAGCGTATATCTGCCTCTCTGATATCCGAAAAGCGGATAGCCTTCGATTTCATAGGTGTCTTCGGTATAAAGCATCAGCATATTCATACCGAACAGCGCCATATAGTCAAGATAGCGCTTAACACCATCGGGCTTGGTAACGGAACCGAAAGACATATCAAGCATTACGCCGCAAAGATCGTAATGAGCAGTCTCTTTAATTTCAAACTCATTTTTTCCTTCTGAAATCCCTTTAGCCAAAAGCATATATGCTCTTGCTTTTGCAGGAGTGGTGTTTGAACCGATGATCGCTGCGCCGTTTGCATATTTTACATAAACACCGTCAAAACTCTCCTCTTTGATTTCAAAATCAAATTTCGCATTAAGAATTTTGGAAGCAAGTTCTTTTACTTTCATAATAATCTCCTCATATAATTTGATTTTCTTGATTCATCATAGCACAATACGGTCGAATAATCAAGAGTTTATAAGAAAAGCTGTGAATAAATACCAAAATGATCCGAGGGATATTTTCCATCAACATCCCCGTCAAGAATCTTAAAGGTTTTGGGGAAAATTCTTTGGTCACAAAAAATATAGTCAATATGGAAAATCTGATCAGGGGCAGGATGATAGTTGTGAAATGTGGCACGACGATCCCGAATGGTAACTTGGTTTGCATCAACAAAATTACGCTGAATTTCAATATGAGCAGGGCTCTGCGGAAGCATATTAAAATCCCCTGCAACAAAAGCTTTTACATCGGAAAAACGGTTGCGGTACTTCTTAATTAAATCGACGCTTTTTAGCTGACAGGTATCTCCGAAGCCAAAATGAGTATTCATGGCAAGAAAAGTTTGTTCACTTCCCTTTTCTTTCAAAAGAGCATACGAACAAATTCTGGGGCAATCGTATTTTTCATCCCAGCCTCGTGACTCAACTTCGGGAGTATCGGATAACCAAAAGAATCCTTTTTCCAGGCAGTTGAAACGTTCCTTTTTCCAAAGCGTAATCAAGCCCTCGGGCTTTTCTTGAGAACGGTAACAAAGAAAAATCTCATAATCCTTTGAAAAAATTCTTTCGATTTCCGGAACCCATTTAGGACGAATCTCTTGAAAGGTTAAAACATCGGCGGAAATCTGATGGAGAAGCTTTTCCAATCTCGGCGCTCTCTCATCAATACTGTTTCCGTCTTTATCATCACAACAACGGACGTTAAAGCTTACCAAATCCAAAAGCATCTTCTTTAACCTGTAACGTCAATTACTTGGTTCTTCTTGTATTGAGAAATAAACCAATAAAACGCTTGCTTCATGTCCATCTGATGTTTTCCGTCAAAAATATCAAGATAAACTTTTGCCTCGGGAAAACGCTTCTGCATTTCATCGAAATACCGTACACTTTGGGTGAAAGGCACCACGGGATCCCACTTACCGTGAAACAGTTTGATGGTGCATTTTGATGCTTGATCAATATAGGAAATCGGAGATCGACGAAGCATTTCTTCGCGGTCTTCCCCACCGCAGCAAGCAAGAATACTTTTTTTATATTTATCCGTCTCGTCATACCAACGGCTAAGATCCGTAATCGGTACAAAAGCGCCAACCGCTTCAAAATATTCGGGAATCATTCCGGCCATTAAAAGTGCCATATGTCCGCCACCGCTTGAACCAAGCAGGAAGATATGCTTGGGGTCTACGTTTTCGTTTTCAATAACGAAATCAATTGCATCTTTTATGTCTTGCTTTGCAAATTCGGAACCACAAGCTTTTCTGCACTCGGGATTTGATGCACAATTGTTTCCTCTGAAATTCGGCAGAAGCAAATTGAACTGGTGCTTTTCTGCATAAGGCAGCATATTTTTGATCTGATTAAACCGATCGAAGCTCCATGTATGAAGTCCGACCAAAAGCGGACGCTTTTCTTCCGTTTCGGTACCATAAAAGAGAGAGGGCTGCATGGTTTGATCGAGGGTAGATTGAATAATTAATTCTCTTTGAATCACAAATAGCCTCACAATCCAATTCAAACCCACCGAAATTCGATGGGTTTGAATTTTTGTTATTTTTTCATTTGTTCAAGGATATTACAAGCGGTATCAACCAAAACATCCTCAAGATTATGAGCATATTTGGAAGAATTTCTTTCGTAACCGCCTTCAACGGCAAATGCTTTCTTCGTTGGGAAATAGCCCCAGCTTCCGTTGGTAACACAGCTTGTGACTGTCATAGCCATTTCACTATTTTCCTTTACGCGAAGACCAAGCTCGCAGAAAGGTTCACCGGGAAAACCGATAAATGCAATTTCTCCGATCTGAAGACCGAAAACAGGGATTTCATAAAGCTCAGGTCCACTGAGATTTGCAACGATTCGACCGGACTTCGGAACCGTCATACCCGTCTTGTTAGCAAATTCCATAACATCAGGATGATAGGAGCTCTTATGCTCGTTATAAAGCACGCGCATTTGTTTTGCCAATTCAATTTCCTCGGGGGTGGTAGGATTTTGTCCAACCTTTGCAATTTCACAGAAACTGCGAATTTCCCCTGCAGGAACTTCTTCTGCGTTATCGTAGATTTTAAGAACCTCGCCGGTGATAATTCTTGCCATTCTCTTTGCTCTGTCAACACCTGAAACGGGATAATCTACACCGCGCATTTTATTCCAATGGTTGGAATTTCCTTGACAACCGTTGATCAAAACGGTATGGACCGTATTGTCAAACACATTGTTGGTAAACTCAACCACATAACCCGGCCAATCGCGGAAATACTTGGTTCCACCCAAGGTATCGGGGTGCGTACCAAAGTTCACGACGAGAATTTCCTTGGCTTCTTCGCGAATAAAGCGGATCAGTTGGATAGAATTATCCTGAGTACCAAACGGTTTTACAATGTCGGTTCTTCCCCAGCGAGGATTGGTTTTGATCTCACCGTCAGCCATCTCGAAGCAACGAATAAAGCCAACGTCCTTTGCCTCACCGCGGGAAATTTTGATCTTCGTAGGCTTCAGATCAGCCAAAGCTGCGCGGGCAGTGTCAACAAAGGTGCGATGCAGTCTTGCCGCATAAGCAATGACGATATTATCGGAAGCAGGAATATCCTGAATATATGCGGAACAATGCGTATGAGTCGCATGAATAAAAATATTTTCAAATGGCACGTCGCATGCTTCAGAAATGAGTTTGCGAATCTTATCTCCGCCGGGATGGATAATACCCTGGGCATCACAAGAAAAATAGATCGCTTTATCCGTACCATTGTCAAAAGCAATACAGTGCATCAACAAATCGTTGATAATACCATCGGAAATTCTTTGCTCAAAATAACCGGGAATATTCATACCAAGAGGAGGAGTAAACGCCGCTTTTGCATATCCCGTCTGAAAAATTCTTTCGCTGTTTTCCATAAAAAAGCCTCCATAAAACTCAAACAATCTAATGATCAAATGATCTTACAAATATTAAATCACGAATAATTATCAAAGTCAAGCAATCTAGAGAATTAAAGAAAAAAAGCCATCGAATTCGACGGCTTTCAAAAAAATTATTTCATTTGTTCGAGAATCTGTCCTGCGGTTTCAACCAAAACATCTTCGAGATTGTGAGCATACTTGGAAGAATTTCTTTCATAACCACCCTCAACTGCAAATGCTTCCTTGGTCGGGAAATATCCCCAGCTACCGTTGGTGCAACAGCTGGTAACAGTCATCGCCATAGGACTTGCAGCCTTTACTCGAATACCGATTTCACAGAAAGGTTCACCGGGGAAACCGATAAATGCAAGGCTGCCGATCTGCAAACCGTAAAGAGGAATTTCATAGAATTCAGGACCTTCAAGATTTGCAAGAATACGATTGGACTTGGGTACGCTCATACCCGTTTGCTTGCGGTATTCAACAAGATCGGGGTGCTTGGAGCTTTTATGCTCATTATAAAGCTTGCGGCAAACCTTTGCATATTCAATTTCCTCAGGAGTACATGGATTTTGTCCAACCTTGGCTTTTGACATAAATCCACGAATTTCACCGGCCGGAATTTCCTCGGCATTGTCATAAATCTTCAAAGCTTCGCCTGCAATGATTCTTGCCATGCGCTGTGCTTTACCAATGGGAGTAACGTCATATTCGTGACCGCGCATTTTGTTCCAATGGTTGGAATTTCCCTGACAACCGTTGATCATAACCGCGTGGATCGTATCGTCAAAGCAGCGATTCATATATTCAACAACATAGCCGGGCCAGTCACGATAATACTTCTTGCCACCCAAGGTATCGGGATGTGTACCGAAATTCACAACTACGATCTCTTTTGCACCTTCACGAACGAATCGAATCACCTGCACGGAATGGTCTTGCTGACCGACAGGTCTGAGAATGTCGGGGTTGCCCCAAGCAGGATTCGTTACAAAGCGTCCGTCCTTCATTTCATAACGACGGATGAAACCTACGTCCTTTGCCTCTCCGCGAGCAACCTTGATCTTGGAAGGAGTCAGATCCGCAAGCGCTTGTCTTGCAGTATCGACAAAAGTGCGATGCAATCTTGCAGAGAAAGCCAAAACAATATCATTGCTCTTGGAAATATCCTGAATATAAGCAGTCGTATGAGAATGACTTGCGTGAATAAAAATATTCTCAAAAGGAATTGAGAAGGTTTCGGAAAGAAGCTTGCGGATTGCATTTCCGCCACCATCCAAAACGCCTTGAGCATCACAAGCAAAATAAAGCGCTTTGTCGGTGCCATTATCAAAAGCGATACAATGCATTAAAAGCTCGTTAATAACGCCCTCAGAAAACCTCTGCTCAAAATATCCGGGGATATTCATACCCAGAGGAGGCGTAAAAGTAGCCTGTGCATAACCCGTTTGAAAAATCATTTCGCCGTTTTCCATCTTTGGTCTCCAATCATTTCAACATAATACAGATCACAAGATCTTAAAAACATTTAAACATACCTAATTCCAATTGTCAATAAAATCCGTAAAAAAAGCAAATTCAGTCAAAGACTTCTTTTGTTTTGCAAAAAACTTGCGACATAACAAAGAAAAAGCACCCTTTTAATTAAAATATTTTTGGATTGATTGTTGAAATTTTATCTGAAAAATGTTATTTTAAGTACATAGACTTCTCAATGATTTTAAAGAAAGAAGCGCCTATGAATAAATCTTTATTTTTAAAAAACAATCCTGTGTTTTGGTCGCGTCTTGGATTTTGCTACGACCCCCCACTGAAAAACGAAAAAGGAAAACCTTTGGTTTTTACGGAAAACTTTGAAAAGCAACTTGCCACTCACCAAGATTTTTTTAAAGCAGGCATTAAAATTCACACGTCAATCTTGCATCTCGGCTGGATGGGAATCAACGAGTACGACTATTCACTGACAGATCGCGTTTTGGAATCCATCTTTTCTATGGATGAGAACGTATATTATATCCCAAGAATCAAATTAAACGTTCCGATCGATTGGTGCAAAGAAAATCCCGAGGAAGTATTTGTATATTACGGCGGTCCTGAAACAGCCGATGAGATTGCGGCTTTGGTTGGCACGGGAAAGCAAGATTTTCTCGGCTACGAAGCACCGAACGGATATTACAGAGCAGGCGAATATACCGATCCCCGTCCCAACGTAGGAGGAATGATTGCAAGACAAAGTTTTTCTTCCAAAAAATGGCTTGAGGATGCAGGCGAAGCCTTTTCAAGGCTGATCGACCACTTGGAGTCGGGACCTTACGGAAATCGAATTCTCGGATATCACATAGCTTACGGCACCTCCGGCGAAACGGTACTTTGGGGACGTATCAGCAAACGGTACGGAGACTACGGAATTTCTAATAAAAAAGCTTTTTATGCTTATGGATTAAACAAATATAAAACCCGCGAAAGCCTTGAAAAAGCATGGGGACAGCCCAATATAAACGAACACAACGTTATCATTCCTTCTCACGAAATTCGAACAAAAAAAGCAGACACTTTGGAAGAATTTTTCCGAGGACGCGATATAGACCGTGTAAAAATCGATTACGATCTTTTCACTTCCGAAAGCAATGCAAAAGCATTGGAGTATTTTGGAAAAATCGTTAAAGAAAAAACGGGTAAACTTGTCGGGGCTTTTTATGGATATTCACTGTATATAAACAACGCGGCGTATACAGGTCACCTCGCGCTGGACTATTTATTGAAATCACCGTATATTGACTTTTTTGCAGCGCCCAAAGCGTATGCAAGATGCGGCGCAGGAGAACCCGGCGGAGAAATTTGTCCTGCACAATCCATAAACCTTTCCAAATTATTCGTAGAGGAAATAGATAATCGCACTTATCTTGCCAATGAGTGTGAAGAAGATAAGAAGCACGGCTGGGTAAGCGAAGGCGTTGCGGATACGCTAACAGTTTTGTGGCGAGAATTTACGAAAAATCTCACCCACAATTCCGGTTTTTGGTGGATGGACCTTGGCGGAGGTTGGTTTGCTTCCGAACCAATTATGACCGAAATTAAAAAAATGGTCGAACTGAATCAAAAAATACGATCACTCCCCCATCAAAGTGTAGCTGATATGCTTATCGTTTTCGATGAACGCTCGATGTTGTCTGTGCAAGAATGCAAAGGTTTTCACAAATATTTCCTGCGCGAATTTATCAATGAAACCAATTGTTCGGGCGTTATCGCAGACGTCTACCGCGCATCCGATCTGAAAAAGCTCGATTTAAAACAATATAAATTCATTGTTTTCGCCTACAACTTTTATATGGATCAAGCTACGCGCGATATAATCTCCGCATTACCCGACAATGTAACAGTCGCCTTCTCTTACGCGGCAGGTGTGTGGAATGAAAACGGGTTTTCTTTCAAGAACGCGGAAGAAATCACGGGATTTCGTTACTCCATCGCGGCACAGACAGAATATGACTTCCCCGCAATCAAAGCAGAAAAACTCCCGAGCGCTCGAAAGAACAATATCGCGTTCACTTCACCGGGTCTGAAAAGTAGTGAAATTCGCAATTTTGCTAAAACTGCAGGCTGTCACATTTATACGGAAAACGATGCCGTTACTATCTACGCAGATAACCGTTTAATCGGAATTTTCAATAAAAACCCCGGTGGCAAAATCTTGCTTTCAAAACGCGGAAATTACCGTGACTTGATCAGTGGTACCAAACACACGGCAACCGATTTAATTCCTCTGCCGTCAAAAGAAAACAGTGTAATGCTCTTAATTGAAGAATAATCCAAAAAAAGACCATCAAACGATGGTCTTTTTTTGCACCCGCAGCGGGAATTGAACCCACAACTGCCCCTTAGGATATACCGAGGAAAACGGATCTAGCATCCCTTGTAATATCTAAAAATCCCCTGCTGTCAGGGGATTTTTAAGGTTAATGTGTTATCAAGTGTTACGCCGTTATTGCTGATTTTATGCTGTTTTACTGTGTTTGATTAGCAAGCAATTAGCAACTACTGTGATTTTAGGGTGGAGGTTATATTCTTATATAATACCTTTAAGTTATCTCTCGTCACTCGGTTTGCTATATTTACTCAATTATTTCCAAGTATTTTCTTTAAATCGTCTCCTGGTGTACTGATGGGTGCAATGTTGTAATGCTCAACAAGATAGTTCAACACATTAGGTGATACGAATGCCGGAAGCGAAGGACCGAGCAGAATATTCTTAATGCCGAGATGAAGGAGAGTCAGCAAAATACATACCGCCTTCTGTTCGTACCACGAAAGCACCATAGAAAGAGGAAGGTCGTTTACACCGCAGTCAAATGCTTCCGCAAGTGTTACAGCTACCTTAATCGCACTGTACGCATCGTTACACTGTCCCATATCCATAATGCGAGGTAGTCCGCCAATTGTTCCTGCATCAAGGTCATTAAAACGATACTTACCGCAGGCAAGTGTCAAAACAATGCTGTCGGATGGAGTTTGTTTTACAAACTCGGTGTAATAGTTGCGCCCCGGCTTTGCACCGTCGCAACCACCAACGAGGAAGAAATGCTTGATAGCACCTGACTTGACCGCATCAATGACGGTGCCCGCTACTGACAAAACGGTGTTGTGGGCGAATCCTGTCATTACCTTTTC
>JAZOSM010000122.1:0-5103 GCA_045657125.1 Eubacteriales bacterium | reverse complement strand
TTTCTCAAATATAAATCAAAATCTCCGAACAATGAAGATTCACTGTCCGGAGATTTTTTTGATACACTCAAAAAATTTTTCTTATGTAAAATCCTTACAAGGTGTAAGTTCAAAATGATGGTACTCTTCTTTTCCGTAAATCACCCATATTTGGTCGATCATATCCGCAGGCAATTCTGTCGGAAGTCCGCGAGAATCGGTTACCGCCCAAATGATACGTTCTGCTTGAACCCAAGAAGCTTCTTTTTTGAGTTCTTCCATATGTTCCTTGCTCTGATCGCCCCAAATATCATCGGCAATCCACAGAAACTGTCCATTTTCAGTTAAAAACAATACGCTTCCTTCAATCTCGTTCAGTAATCCGAAATGCGCTTCCGTCGACACATCCATCCCCCACACATTGATAAAACGGAGAATAATACTCCTTTCCAATTCATCATACAACAAAAAGAGTTCTGCCGTATAATCATCCGGATGGTAACTGACTCGTGCAATCTTGAAATCATGAAAACGACTGTTACATTCCATAAAATTATAGATTCCCACCTCAGAATGTTCCACTTCATACCAAATAGCCATTACCTTGTACCTTCTTTCTATTTTGATTAAATTTTTAACCTTTTATTGTATCATAGAAAAATGAAAAAGCAATAGTTTTAAAAAATTATATATTTCAATCATTGAAGGAACAACTTATTGCATCAAAAATCTAAATCACTCAACTCTCACAATACTGAATTTTCAGTGTTTGCAAAAGAGAAGCGGATTTTTCATCAAAACCGAAAGCATGCGGTGAAATTTCACTTCCTTTGATCAAACTGAGTTTTTTCAATTTTTTGCAATCGCAGAGCGACAGCGGACCGAGTGTTATCTGCGCATGAATTTCAATTTCCTTTACATTCGGGCATTTGATTTCCGCAAGTGTACGTACCGTTTTCGGAATCACAATTTTTTTGCAAAAAGACGAAATGATTGCTTTGTTTTCATCACGGTAACGGACATCGCGCTTGCAAGAAAGTGAATACAACGGTATTTCCGTTACAGTTTCGGGAATGGAAAGCATTTCTTTCTGATACATGGCAGGACTTTCAAAAAGAATTCCGTTTATGACAATGAAGCCTTCTTTGTCTGCCAAGCCATCACATAAACCGAATGCATTCTTTCCGATTTGCGGATGCACCTCTGAAAGATTCGTCGTTTTCATTCCGGATTCAAGAAAAGCAAAATCGCCGATTTTTTCAATGGAATCCGGAAAAATGACTTTTTCCAAGTGAAAACAAGAAGAAAATGCGGAATTTCCTATCGTTTTCAATCCGTTTGGAAAAATAATTTCACGAAGCTTTGAGAGAGAAAACGTTTCTTCTCCAATACTTTTCAATTTTTTCGGCAAAACGACCGTTTCAATCCAGCTTCCGCAAAACGCACCCTTGCCAATGGTGGTTACACCGTCGGGAATGGTAACGGATTTCAGATTATGTGTGCCAAAGAACGCATACTTGCCGATTTTTTTCAAAGAAGCAGGTAAAGAAATCCGTTCCATCTGACAACCCGAAAATGCGCTTTCCGCAATCTCACGAATCCCTTCGGGCACTATAACATCCGTTTCCATCCCGTTGTATGTTTTCAAAATATCCTTTTCGATTATAAAATTCAGATATGACATAATAGCACCGCCTTTCTGGCTAATAACCCTAATTTTGATACAAATGCACCCCTTTTTGAGGTTAGGGGAAAAGTGATTTTAGAGGGCGTTATGGATCACATTCGCCCAATAAATCTGGATTTAAGACTTTAAGTATAGTAGCATATCCCACAATTTTTGCACCTTCTTGGATATTGATTTTCTTGCCCACCCATAGACAATGTGGGTAAGCTTCTGGAGCAATAAAGGTGATTGTACCTTTTGCCGTGTCATTAGGAGCCACGGTTTGAACATTATAATAGTGATGGACACCGGTTGTCAAATAATCGCCTGTTACCAAATGCATAGGGCGATAGCCATCTGCGGCAGGATTCTTTCTTGTCCCGACAAATTCAAACATAACTTCAACATCCGGTTCTCGATTAAAAATTGTTATTTCCATACAATCACCGCCTTTCTGAAATGATTATACCACAATAAAACAAAAACCGCAATCCTTTTGTATCAGAATTGCGGTTTTTGTTTGGCTAATAACCCTAATTATGATACAAATTTTTTCACAATGGTTACATTGCCAGAATCATCTTTTTCAAAATGGGCATCAAAACAAAATCTTTTGTCCCATGCCCTTACGCTAAACGTATAGTCTTTAAGATCATGATAACCAAACTTGAGCCTCAAAGAGTTGTAAGTCAAGTCATCCAAAACAACGGTCTCAATTTCGCCACCAAAACAGTTCGCCCCGTCTTTGTAAAATTCAATAGCAGCCTTTTCTGCATTTGCAAAAGAGGAAATATAGCTTATCAAATCGTCTTTTGAAGAGGTATCTCTATGTTGTGTGGCAAAACGCAAAAGATATTTGTAGTAATCGTCAGGGTAATAGTCAACCACTATTGGAAAATTAAACAGACTATTCCTTATATAAACGGTTTCGACATCTTCTTCAGAATAAATGTCAACAACATATTCTGAAAATAATTCTTTCAAAAAATCCAAATGCATATCTACTCCTCCTTTCTTTTAATTATACCATAATTATACCACAAAATTACAAAAAACGCAATCCCTTTGTATCGGAATTGCGGTTTTTGTTTGGCGGAGATGGAGAGATTTGAACTCTCAAGGGTGACGGTTACCGCCGGCGCCCCCCCGAGTGTCATCCTGAGCGAGGTCGCAGGGCGACCGAGTCGAACTTTTGCGGGTCGAGAATGCGCCCCTCGGGCGCATCGCAGCAAGCAAAAGCGCAAGCGCTCGCTTATGCGAGCCGCAGCGGGATCTGCGATGGGTTTGCTCAACGTCTGCTTAGCCAAAGTAATATTTATACTAGCCCCAACCGTTCACACAGCGGGGCGTAAAGCCCCGCCCTACCGATGGCGGTCGCTCAAAGCCCCCGCGTCGCATCGACACAGGGGACAGACCCGCAGTATCATGTCCTGCGGACACGACACAGAGGTCAGTCCCCAATATCGCTGCTCCGCTCAGGATGACACACGGGGGACAACGCGTCCGCAGCGGTTGGATGCCTTTTTGCGTAAATATCACATCGTTTTCTCAAAAATTCACGCATTTATTATTGCTTTTTCCCCCAATCGGTGCTACAATAGAAGAAATCACATTGCAAAACAGGAGAAAACTATGGAAAACATCAGAATTCAGGACGACCTTTATACATACGTCAACCAAGCAAAGCTTGACGAGCTGGTCATCCCCGACGACAAGCCCGTTGCAGGCGGCTTTAATGAGCTGAACGACAGCGTGGAAAAGATTATGATGGGTGAATTTGAAACCTTGGCACAGACCAAGGAATTCCCCAACGAGCACCTTAAAAGAGCCTGCACGCTTTACGCCATTGCCAAGGACGCAGACCGCAAGGCTGCACACGGCATTGCGCCTGCACTCAAGGCGCTGGCGGTACTGGAACAGATCAACACCCTTGACGACTTCTCCCGCCTTTACAAGACCCTCTCCCTTGGCGGTATCCCCACGCCCATCAATATCGGCGTTGACACCGACATGAAGAACACCAAGCAGCACCTGGTTTACATGCAGGGTGCCGGCGTCATTCTGCCCGACACCACCTACTATGCCCCTGAAATGGCTGCACAGAAGGAGCAGATCCTGGGCATCTGGCAGGGCGTTGCATCCGCAGTGCTGGCGCAGACCGACCTTGCCCCCGAGGCGCAGGCGCAGTACGTAGCCGACGCGCTTGCCTTTGACGAGATCATTGCAGGACTTGCAAAGTCCCGCGAGGAGTGGTCGAGATACGTGGAGATGTACAATCCCATGGACACCGCTGCTGCCGCAGAAATGCTCTCCACCATTGATTTTACTGCCATTCTGACCGATCTGTTCGGTCACATTCCCGCAACCGTCATCGTCACCGAGCCTCGCTATTTCGGCGACTTTGCCAAGATCCTCAACGCAGACACCCTGACCCTTTATAAGCACTGGGCATACGTCACAGGGCTTATGAGCGCGTGCAACTACCTCTCCGAGGAGCTGCGCGAGCTGGGCGGTGCTTACATGCGCGCGCTGATGGGTGTTGCCAAGATGCAGGACATCGAAAAGTTTGCATACAACCTCGCTACCGGCGTATACTCCGAGCCCGTGGGCATTTACTACGGCGACAAGTACTTTGGCAAGGAAGCCAAAAAGGACATTACCGAGATCGTATATCAGATCATCGACACCTACAAGGAACGCATCAAGACCAATGAGATTTTGGGTGAGGAAACCAAGGCGAAGGCGATCCTCAAGCTGTCCACCATGGGCGTGAAAATGGGCTATCCCGACAAGGTCAGACCCATTTACGAAAAGATGGTCTTTGACGCAGACGCTTCGCTGTTTGATATCGTGCGCTCGCTGCAGGCAATCAGAGAGCTTGCCTCCTATGAAAAGCTGAGCAAGCCCACCGAGCCCGAAAACTGGGCAATGCCCGGCCACATGGTCAACGCTTGCTACGATCCCTTCGTCAACGACATCACCTTCCCCGCTGCCATTCTGCAGGCTCCCTTCTATTCTCTTGCGCAGACCAGAAGTGAGAATTTGGGCGGTATCGGCGCGGTCATCGGCCACGAGATCTCGCACGCATTTGACTCCAACGGCGCAAAGTGCGACGAAAACGGTAACATCAACAACTGGTGGACCGACGAGGACTTTGCAAGATTTGACGCCAAGGTGCAGGACATGATTGCACAGTTTGACGGCATTGAGCTGCCCCAGGGCAAGGTCAACGGTGCGTTCATCGTATCCGAGAACATGGCGGACAACGGCGGTATGGCAGTTACCCTCCAGATTATGGCTAATACCGAAGGCGCTTCCTATGAGGAATACTTCAAGAACTGGGCGAAGGTTTGGTGCATGAAGGCAAAGCCCGAGTATCAGCAGCTCCTCCTCAACGTGGACGTTCATGGTCCCGCTATCCTCCGCGCTAATATAACTCCCAGAAACTTCGAGGAGTG
>JAZOSM010000121.1:0-2681 GCA_045657125.1 Eubacteriales bacterium | reverse complement strand
CCAATAAACGTCCAAAAACGAAATCTATCCAAAAGCCGACGAGCGGGTATAGCGGAAGTGCGCCCAAGCGGCTCAGCGGGCGACTCCGCGACCGCTCGGCTTTGGATTTTTCTTTTTCGTTTGGTTGTGGTGCGGGCGTGTGCTTGTCTCGGCGAGCGCAGCGAGCCGACTTGTATAAGACAAGCACACGCCACGGTGCCAAAAACATGAAAACTCCTGCAAAGATTGCCGATCATATCGAAAATTTCGCAATTTTATGCTATAATATTATCAACAAATGCAGTAACCATCTTAACCGTTTCGTCTTACCCACGACTATATGTATGAAGGCGCCTGAAAACGGAAATGGAGAAATCAATGGATCGTATAAAGCTTGAACAACTGATAACAGAGAATATGAAGTCAATTTTCGGTTTTGCTCTGACAAGGCTTGGCAATACAACTGAAGCGGAGGAGCTTGCGAGTGATATTCTGTATGAGATCATTCGGTCAGCGCAAAACGTAAAGGACGAGGAACGCTTTTACGGCTTTATGTGGAAGATTGCGGAAAATACCTACAAGGACTATCTGCGCAAAAAGGCCAGAAACGCGAGTCACTTTACGGAGCTTGACGAAAACATAGCTGATGAGTCTGAATCTGCTTTGGATGAAATCATCCAAAAAGAGGAACTGAATCTTCTTCGCCGTGAACTGTCCTTGTTGTCAAAGCAATACCGTGACGCTACCGTTTTATACTACATGGAAAAGCTCTCCTGCTCCGACGTTGCAAAACGCTTACAGATCAGTACGGAAATGGTGAAATATTACCTGTTCCGTGCAAGAAAAATCATCAGAGAGGGTATGAATATGGAAAGACTGTACGGAGAAAAAAGCTATCGCCCCAACATCTTTGAAATTGATTTTTGGGGGACAAAAGCGGGAGATGACCGCGAATATCGAGATTTTCAAAGGAGAAAAATCAAGGGAAATATTCTGCTTGCGGCATATTACAGCCCTTTGACCATGCAGGAAATCAGTATCGAGCTGGGTGTTTCACTTCCTTATCTTGAGGATGAAATACAATTGCTCCTTGACCGCCAATATCTCGTCTGTAAAAATGGGAAATATCTGACCAACATTCCGATCTTTACACTCGATTGTACAAAAACGATTGATGGAAAACTGAAGGTGCTTACCGAGTCTACCGCTGAAAAGTTCATCTCGGTTGTTGACAAATTTGAGGCACAATTTGGCAATTGTTTTGCAAACCAAAATCTTGCGCGTTGGCAAAAAATCCTTCTGTGTCTGCACTATTCGCTGATCGAAACAGAAAACGATATCGAAAGGAATTACGGTGAATTGCCCAAGGACGGGCCTTATTCACTCGTCAATGGCGGTGGCGGTCGGGGCATCATTTGGGGCAGAAGCACGGAAAACGTTGTGGGAGAAAAGCTCCCGCGAGGGATTCAAGGCATATATAACGGTAGCCCGTCAAGTGATAACCGCGGAAGCGTGATCGCGATGAACTTCAAACAGACCCTGAATGCACAGTCTTTTGAAGGTGAAATGACCACCCCAGTGGTTTGTACGGCGGTGGATTGCTTTGAATATCTGCCGAATGATTGGCAGAATGTGCTTGATGAGCTTCACTACGCCAAGGACGGAAAAGCAAATTTTGCCGTGTGGACATATGCTGAATACAGCGAACTGGAAATTATGCTTCAAGAGTGTATCTCTCTCGTGTCGGAGCTGAACCGCCAAACCGCCGAGCTTGCCGCTCATGTCACAGCCGATCTTGCACCCGCACACATCCGAAAAACTGCGGAATATGTGGGCGCGTTCGTTTACCGTTTCAATTCCATTGAGAATCTGGTAAACACCTTATTTGATATGGGATGGCTGAAATCTGTTGAGGATCATGAAAAGCCCGCCATTTGTGTGGTAAAGAATTAAAAAGTGCACCGTCAGGAGCAACTGTAATGGTTACTCTTGACGGTGTTGTTATTTATGAAGCAATAGAATCAGCCTTGCATGACGATATATCTTAGATATTTCTTCTGAATGCTTTTTCTGCGACGCCAGACAGTAGTATTGTTGACGTTCTGCATCTGCGCGATCTCTACGAAACCGAGCCCGGCCATGTAGTGATTCAAAGTCTCGGTTTCCGCAACGGTCAAGCGCATTTGGTGGATAATCGTATCGACCCTGGTGTAGTCCTCAATCTCATACTGTGTCTCGAAGTCAATGGAAGCGTCAGCGGGCGAGCATTCTTCGATGCTGATGGTCTTATAGCCGGAAAGATACTCCTTTTCGATATACCGCAGGGCGTGACGGTAACAGGCAAAGCGGACAGTCAGCAGTTCACCCTTACGATTCTGACAGGCCAGGTCGTCCAAATTGTGACCGATGTAATGACAGAGGAAGCAGATCACTTCGGATGCGAGATCGTACCCGTCCGAGAAGGTCGTGTTGTAGCCTTTGTTGTGGTAGATATCCTCGACAAGACCGGCATACAGCTTGTCCAAGGACTTTGGGTGGTGTGCAAATCGCATCATCTTTTTGATGGCAGACAGAGCGATGCATTCACCGATATGCTGTACGTTTTCAGCGGTGATCCTTACGTTTTCGTTTGTGATTCTTACTTGGTTTTGGGTTTTCATTTTCTATACCTCCCGATTTTCTGAACAGCTTCGCTGTTCGCG
>JAZOSM010000120.1:0-10739 GCA_045657125.1 Eubacteriales bacterium | reverse complement strand
TCATAGCACTCTTTTTGAGCAATCTCAAGTTTTGAAATAAAATCTTTTGTTCCTTGAGCATATTGGGCTTCGTGTAGGTTTGCTCCAATAGAGGTCGCTGAGCGGAGCAACTGATTTATTAAAACGGATTCTTTGTGGTTTATTTTCATATCGCGGCAAAGTAAAACGATTTTCTTTGCAAACTCATTTGCTTTATCTCTTAAAATACTATCAGCCACAGTTATCACCTCTAAATCTATTATACATAAAAACTGATCCCCTTTCAAGTTATATTCCGACCTTGTCGGAGTGATATTATTGCCTTGCGGCAATAGTGTTATTGAAACCTTACGGTTTCAGTGTTATTTTATTCGCTCATAAACTGCCGAAGGCAATATCACTTGGACTTTAGTCCAAATATCACTGCGTAGCAATATAACTCGCCTTTGGCGAATAAAACTGGCGTTGTATCCTTACGGGTACAACGCCTTTGCAGCTCATTTTTCTTTTGAATCAATTACATCAATTTGCGGATGAGAGCCTTGATGTCTTCTACGCTTGCTTCCTTGGGGTTACCGGGAGCACAAGCATCGGCAAAGGCGGATTCTGCCAAGAAGTCAAGATCTTCTTCCTTCATTGCTTCAAGCTTTGTGGGAATGCCAACGTCAATGCTCAATTGACGAACGGCATCTACTGCAGCTTTGCGGTAGGAAGCCTGATCCATTCCCGTGGTGTCAACGCCCATTGCCTCGGCAATTGCTTTGTACTTTTCGCCGGTGCATTCTGCGTTGTATTCCATAACCAGAGGAAGCATCATTGCACAGGCAACACCGTGGGGCGTATCGTATACTGCACCGAGGGTATGTGCTACGGAGTGCGCGATGCCAAGACCTACGTTGGAGAATGCCATGCCGGTTACGTACTGACCGAGAGCCATTCCTTCACGGCCTGCAGGCTCGTTGTTTACGGCGCCGCGCAGACTCTTTGCGATCAGGCGGATCGCTTCCAGGTTCAGACAGTCGGGCAGGTCCCAAGCGCCTTTGGTGGTGTAGCCTTCAATGGCGTGGGTGAGTGCATCCATACCGGTTGCGGCGGTCAGACCCTTGGGCATAGTGGACATCATATCGGGGTCTACAATGGCTACATCGGGAATATCATTAATATCCACGCAAACGAATTTTCTCTTTTTCTCAACGTCGGTGATCACGTAGTTGATGGTAGCTTCCGCTGCCGTGCCCGCGGTCGTTGCTACGGCGATGGTGTAAACGGTGCGATTTTTGGTGGGGGCAACGCCCTCCAGACTGCGAACGTCTTCGAACTCGGGGTTGGTGATGATGATACCGATTGCTTTTGCGGTATCCATAGAAGAACCGCCGCCGATGGCGATCATATAGTCAGCACCGCTTGCTTTATAAGCGGCAACACCGCTTTTTACGTTTTCAATGGTGGGATTGGGCTTAATATCGGAATAGATCTCGTAAACCATTCCCTTTGCATCCAGTAAATCGGTTACTTTTTTGGTAACACCGAATTTTACAAGATCGGGGTCGGAAGCGATGAATGCTTTTTTAAAGCCTTTTGCTTCAATGATTGCGGGAATTTCAGCGATGGCGCCTTTGCCATGATAAGAAATTGCATTTGCTACAAAACGATTTGCCATAATAGATTCTCCTTGTGTAAAATTTGGCATACTGCCTAATTTGATTATAACCAAATTTTTCAGGAATTTCAAGCGTTTTGTTTTTCTTGACAGGGGTTTTTTGCGATGATATAATAATTTTAAAGAAATGAAAGGAGCTTTTTTCTTATGGAAGTTATTTATACGATTGCCGTTTTGATCCTGATTTTGATTTGTGCCAATATTAAGATCGTACCGCAAGCACACGAATACGTTATGGAATTTCTGGGGAAATACAGAACCACTTGGTCTGCAGGTCTCCATATCAAGGTTCCTTTTTTGGAGCGCATTTCCAAGCGGGTTACGCTTAAAGAGCAGGTGCTGGATTCTCCGCCTCAGCCCGTTATTACCAAGGATAACGTTACCATGCAGATCGACACGGTGATTTACTACGCCGTTTACGATGCAAAGCTTTATGCATACGGTGCGGTAAACCCCATTTCCGCCCTTGCAAATCTTGCCGCTACCACGTTGCGTAATATCGTAGGTGAATTGGAGCTTGACGGAACCCTTACTTCCCGTGATACCATCAATGCGAAAATGACCGAAATTCTGGATGAAGCCACCGATAAGTGGGGTATTAAGGTAAATCGCGTAGAGCTGAAGAACATTATTCCCCCTGCCGAAATTCAGAACGCAATGGAAAAGCAGATGAAGGCAGAGCGTGACCGTCGAGAGACCCTGCTTCAGGCAGAGGGACATAAGGCGGCTGCCATTACCCGTGCTGAGGGTGATAAGCAGGCGATGATTCTTGCCGCAGAGGGTGAAAGAGATGCCCGCATTGCCCGTGCCGAGGGTGAAGCAAAGGCCATTTACCTTTCCAAGAAGGCAGAGGCAGACGGCTTGGCAGCATTGAAAGAAGCAGGCGTGGATTACGCAGTTTTGGAACTGAAAAAGTATGAGGCACTGGTTGCCATGGCAGACGGAAAGGCATCCAAGATCATCGTTCCCACCGACGCGGTGGATATGACCAAGGCCAACGTGATCTTTTCCGAGACCTCGGGTCTTGGCGATGCTACTCAGCCCGCCAAGGAAAAACCTGCCCCTGCCAAAAAGAAAGATCCTTGCTGTGACTAATAAAAAATGCGACAGATGTTCTGTCGCATTTTTTTGTGCAATCAATATTTACCGGGACTTGTGCCCGTAATTTCCTTAAAAACCCGTCCGAAGTAATATTCGTTTTGAAAACCGCACTGAAGTGCCACCTCCCGCAAGGTAAAGACACCGCTTTTCAGCATATTTTTTGCGTGACGGATGCGAATTTGATTCAGCGCGTGAATCAGAGATACGCCGTATTCCTTTTTGAACAAGGCGCGCAGGTGAGAAGGGGAGACGCCCACCTCCCAGGCGATCAGATTGCAGGAAATCGGCATGGAAAAATTCTGCTCCATAAAAAGCATCGCGTTTTCCGCATAACCGCTTTCGGCGGAGGTATTTTTCCGCGCGTATTCCTGAATGACACAACAGAGGATTTCCTGTACCGCGGCACAAAATTTGGATCCGCTGCAGGGGGCAAGAGAATTTCCCAAACGGATCGCTTCCTCAAAAAGATCACGGTATTTGGAAATGCGCGGTGTGTGGAAAACACGGGCGGGAAGAAATTCCCGCAGGTACTCCATAGGTTCTGCCAAATAGGAAATAACCACGTATTCTGTGATTTCTTCGCCTACAACCTTCAGCTGATACCGATCGTTTTGCTCCAGAAAGAGCAGATCTCCTTTTTTCAGCAAAATCTGTTCTCCCTCGCGAATCCATTCCATTTCCCCGGAGAGGATTAAGGTGATGCCGTCGTATTTTCTCTTTTTTTGGCGGAAAACGTATCCCGGCGCATAGCGCTTATAGCAGGCAAAGGCTACGTCTGTTACGAAAAATTCTGAACGCATAGGATCCTCTTTTCATTGGATTTTATAAATAAGATATACGAAAACTGCAAAAAAAGCAATATTTCAAGCGAATTTTATAAAACTTCGTCACATTGTGAATTGCAAAATGCAGGGAATGTGTTACAATGAAGATAATAAAATATATTTTTGAAAGGATTTTATTATGACAGCTCAAGAAGTAAAAGCTTTAGCAAAAAGTCTCGGCGCGGACTGCGTTGGTATTACTTCCATGGACCGCTTCGAGGGTGCTCCCAAGCAGATGGACCCCCGCTACATTATGCCCGAAGCGAAAAGTATGATCGTTATGGCGTTCCGTGTATTCCGCGGTTCTATGCGCGGTATTGAAGAAGGAACCTTCTTCAGCAACTACTCTGCAATGGGCTACGGCGGACTGACCTACAACTACATTCCCATGACCGTTATCAACCTTTGCAAGCATCTGGAGGACGAGGGCTACGAAGCTATTCCTCTCGGTCACCAGAGTGACTGGCGAGCCATCACCAACACCGGTAAGATGAAGAAGAAATACTCCGTTCCCGTTCGTGAAGGTCTTCCTTGCCCCGATATTATGATCCACCTGAGAATTGCTGCATATCTTGCAGGTCTGGGCGAGATCGGCTACAGCAAGATGTTCCTTACCCCCGAATTCGGTCCCCGCGTTCGTATTGGCGTGGTTATGACCGAAATGGAGCTTGAGCCCGATCCCATCTACAACGGTCCCAAGCTTTGCAACAAGTGTATGGCTTGCGTTCGTGACTGCCCCGGTCACTGCATCAGCGAGACCGAAACCGTAAAGGTTACTCTGGCAGGTCACGAGGTTGAATGGGGCAAGCTGGATGAGAAGAAGTGCGACGACTACTTCAACGGCGGCAGATACCCCGAAGAAGGCGAGGTTGGCGATTACAACCCCGATACCGGAAGAACCACCCGCGGTTCTCATACTCCCTTCTTCCACAGACCCAGAAAGCTGTATAACACCGGACAGGCAGTATGCGGTGCAAGAGGCTGTACCCGTGCCTGCATGATCAGCCTGGAAGCAAGAGGCGTTCTGAAGAATCAGTTCAAGACTCCCTTCCGCCGTCAGAGACCCTGGCAGGTAGACTGGAGCGAGGGTGGCAACATCGAGTATATGCCCGAGGAAGCCAAGAAAGCTGTAAAGGAAGATAAGCATGAAGCAGACTAAGGCGAAAACGCCCCTGAGCGTAGGCTACACCGTGCCTGCCGACGGGCAGATTCCCTTTGTTGATCTTGTATCCCGCTATCGGGATGCCATCGGGGAGGTGTACTTTGCCTTCCCCGGCATCTCCAGCGGCAGAAGCCCTTTGGGACAGGAAGCAGCCTATTCCGATTATAACGCGCTGAATATTTTAATGGACGATCTTTACGCTTTGACGAAAATGGGCGTGGATCGCAATCTGCTGTTCAACGCTTCCTGCGGCGGCGCGGATTGTATGAGCCTTCAGCACGAAAGAGAAGTCCTTTCCATTTTGGAGTTTCTCTTTGAAAACGGAGTGGGTCCCACCAGCATTACCACCACCTCTCCCATTACCGCGGAGATTATCAAGAGAAACGCACCCGAGATACAGGTGCGCGCTTCGGTGAATATGCGGATCGAGTCCATCAAGGGCGTACAGTACGTGGAGCATTTGTTTGATTCCTTTTGCATCTGCCGCGATATTAACCGTGATTTGGATGCATTGGGAAGGCTTACCGAATACATTCACGAAAAGGGCAAGACCTGCTCTGTTTTGGTGAATAGCGGCTGCCTGAGAAGATGCTCTATGCAGTCCTTCCACGACAACGCCGTTGCTCACGAAATCGAGATTCGCAGTAAGGCAAATCTTTCCTGGGCGAGACCTGCAGGATGTCGGGAGTTTTTCTCCACCCCTTTGCACCACGTGGACTTTTTGCAGAATACCTGGATTCGTCCGGAGGATCTGCATCATTACGAAGGAATGGTGGATCTTTTCAAGATCGCTACCCGTATGCATTTTCTCCCTGCAGTTGTCATCGACGCCTATGCAAAGCGTGAATACCACGGCAACCTTGCTGACCTGTTTGAGCCGGGTCACGGTCCTTTGTTTGCACCTTTTGTGGTGGATAACGACCGCTTCCCCGAGGATTGGTTTGAGAAAACGACCTCTTGCAATAAGGATTGCACCCGATGCGGCTACTGCAAATCCGTCAAGGAAGCAGTTTTTGTCAATTCCGAAATGTAATTTTTTCCAAACAACCGCAACTTTTTCGGCTGCGGTTGTTTTTTTATGAAAATCTGTTATAATGAAAAAGAGATTTTGAATCGGAAAGGAGTGTCCCTATGATTCCAAAGGAATTTGCCGCTTTGGTGGTGGATTGGTTTCGCCGCGAGGGGAGAATTTTGCCCTGGCGCGAGGGGCGCAATCCCTACCGCATCTGGATCTCCGAGGTCATGCTGCAGCAAACCCGAATTGAAGCGGTGATCCCGTATTACCATCGTTTTTTGCAGGAGCTTCCCGATCTTGCCGCCCTTGCCGCGTGTCCCGAGGATAAGCTTTTAAAGCTGTGGGAAGGACTTGGATATTATTCCCGCGCCCGTAATTTGAAAAAAGCCGCAGTAAGCGTGATGACGCAATTCGGCGGTCAGATGCCCGAGGAGGTAAAAGATCTTCGTGGGCTGTCGGGCATCGGAGACTATACGGCAGGTGCCATTGCTTCCATTGCATTCGGGAAACCCGCCCCTGCGGTTGACGGAAACGTTTTGCGGGTTTTGACCCGTGTTTTGGGGGATGAAAGCGATATTGCCCTGCCCGAAACGAAAAAGAAGATCTCCGCCCTTTTGGAGACGGTTTATCCCGTCGGTTCTGCCGCAGGCGATCTTACCGAGGGAATTATGGAAATCGGTGAACGGGTATGTATTCCTGCAGGAGTTCCCCTTTGTACGGTATGCCCTCTGCGCGAAATTTGCGCCGCCAAAAACGGACTTTGGAAAACCATCCCCGTGAAAAGCCCCAAAAAAGAAAGAAAAATCATTCATAAGACCGTTTTCGTGCTTCAACAGGGGGAAGAAATCGCCATTCGCCGCCGCCCCGCGGAGGGACTTTTGGCAGGAATGTGGGAGTTTTTCTCCGTGGACACCCAACTTTCAGCAGAGTCGGGAAAACAGTATTTGGAGAAAGAAGGATTTTCTCCCGAAAGACTGATTCCCTTAGGCAATGCCAAGCATATTTTCACCCATTTGGAATGGCATATGACGGGATTTTTGGTGCCCTGCACCGAAAAAAGAGAGGGATTTGTTTGGAAGACCTTTTCTGAAATCGATCAGTCTTATGCACTGCCTACGGCACTGAATAAAATCAAAGAAAAAGCAAAAGAAAAAGCCAACTGACGTTGGCTTTTTTCGTTATTATTTTTTGAACAGGTGGCGGAAGTAGTCGTTGTTCAATGCCATACGGCAATAGAGCATTTTGTTGCGGACGATTCCTTTCATATTTTCCACGTAGCCCTCCGGCAGGGTGATACTGTCGTCGGCAGGAACGAAGGAATTTTTAGAGGCGTAATAGGTGCCGTATTCCGTTTTCCAATCGTAATTGGTGTTGAATACCAAGGCGGGAGCATCGGAAAAGACGTCGCGGCCGGGGAACAGACGGGAATCAAATTCCGTGCCGAACAAATTGGAAAGGGTGGGGAGAATATCAAGGCTGAACGTGGGGGTATCCACTACGATCGGTTCTTCTTTTTCCAAAGAACCGCACCAGAGAATCAATGCGGAATGATCTCTCTGAAAATAGTTTTCCACCTTGAAATTATAAAGCTCGGAAAGATAGGGCATATTGCCAAGCTTTCCGTTGGAATCCAAGCCGTAGGGGAAGTGGTCCGTCGCAAGGCAAATTACCGTGTCGTCTGCCTTGCCCTTGGCTTCCAGCTCCGAAACGAGATACGTCAGGGCTTTTTCCAATTCCAAATTGGCAGCCAAGTACCCTTTTACCGTGTTGGAGTAGGGAAGGTGGGCGACGCTTTCCCAGTTCTTTGCGGTCTGATTGTTACCGCCCTTGGAATAGCCGCTGTGACCGCTGACGGTCATATAATAGACATTGAAAAGTTCTTTGTCAATGTAGGTGGGCACCGTGCCCCGGAACATTTCCAAATCACTCTGCGGCCACGCTTTTTTCACGTAGGCTTCCATTCCGTTGCCGTATCCCATAAAGCCGTCGGAATAACCCAGGTTATTATGAGTAAGGTTGCGGGAGTAGTAGGTGTGGGAGTTGTTGTGGAAGGCTTTTCCGTAATAACCAAGGCGGTTCAGCTGACTGCCGATGGTCATATAATTGTAATGCTTGGCGGTATTTTTGAAGGAGGCGCCGCCTGCTGTCGGAAGCATACCGAATACGTTTTGATATTCGCCGCCGGTGGTTCCGGAGCTGGTGGGCTGATAATAATCGGTGAATTGGATACCCTTGGTGGCAAGTCGGTACAGGGTGGGGGTTAATTCGGGATCAATTACTTCTTTGGTAAAGGCCTCTGCGGTAATAAAAATCAAATTTTTTCCTTGGAACAGACCTGTATATTGATTCTTTTTGGAGGGGGTCAGGGAATTGACGTAAGAATTCAGACTGGCAATTTCTCCTTTACCGCCGCTAAGATCCAGATCCATCTGATTGTAACCGTATTCGATGGGTTTTGCCTCGGAAGTTACGGTTTCTTTTTCTTCCTCGTCCTCTTTTTCTTCTGTTTTGTTTTCCGCGTTGTCAATGACGGGGATGGAGGGGGCAGGTTCAAAGGTGAAATCTTCCTCCTCGCCGGGGGACAGCGTATGTTTCAAATCAATGCCAAGACTCGAAATAAGACCGAAGTTTTCCACCGCCGATTGGTAGTTGTATTCCGTTTTGTACAAAGCCGTGAGGGGATCTACGGTGAGAATCAAAAGGCAGGCGCCGCTGAAGCACAGAATCGTATAAAAGGGGGAGAGCCATCTTTGACTGCGATTTTTTTCGGGGATGGGGAAAAGCTTTTTTCCGAAGATGGCATAAAGAATGGCAGGGAGAAGAAACAGGAAAATTCTGAGAAGTCCCTCGGGGGAAAAGATCAGCGCAAACAGTTCCTTGGTATAGGAGGAGAGGGCATCGGCACCGCCGAAGAAAATGGTATTGATGTCGTAGTACACCTTAAATTGAAGGTATACGAGATTTTGTATCAGATAAAGAACGGCGCCAAAGATCATCAGAAAAAGAGTCGTAAGATAAAGGGCGGTTCGATTTTTAATAAAGGATAGGGGGAAAAACAGAAACGTTCCGTAAGCAATGGAAAAAAGAAGCAGAACGACCGTGCCGCTGTTGAATACGCTTCCAGCCCCGGTCAATTTGAAAATAAATTCATAGTAAAGGATCAAAAGGGGAAACAGCAAAACATACCACGGGGAAAGAAATACTTTTTCTTTGGTTTCCTGTGGCTGTGGGGTAGGTTCTTTTTTTGTGAATCGATACTTTCTCGCTTGCTTTAACTGATTCATATAAATTCCTGCCATTCTGATTTTTCTACATCTTTCGACAATCTCATTATACCGCCCCGACTCGTTGATGTCAACTGTATCCCGGTGCCCGTCCGTGTGCCAAATTTTCCCCCTGTCCGCGATGGAATTTTGCTTTATTGACAAAAGTTGTAAAATCAAAAAAATATCCCCTGTGAAAGGGGATAAAGTTTGTATGATAAAAATGCGTCAGGGAAAATGGAAATTTCAAAGCGCTTATAAACCAAAATGAATTACCCATTTATTTTCTGAAAATGCGTTTTTCAAGAGGTTTTTCAGTTCATTCAATCCATCAATATCGTTGATTGCTGCTATGAATGATTGTATTGATGTCGGTGGAATGAGCGTAACGCCGGTGTATGCCAGCCCTTTTCCCGGGAGATCAAGGGTATGCCAATAAAAATCCACATTGTTCAAAAGGGGATCTATGTTTTCTACGTATGAATCATCAACAGAAATGCAGTTGTATTTCTGCGGTTTGTATTCATCATATCTTTTTCTTGGAATGGGAGCATTTTGCATAATGCCAAATTCGTGTTTCGCCAATATCTCACCGCCTTATAAAACTGCTTTCAGAATCAGTAAGAGGATCAAAAGCCATACCAAAAGAATGGGGATGGAGTAATACCATTTCTCAGGTTTTCCGTCTTGCCACATATTTTTTGCTTGTTCTCGCTTTTCCTCAAGGATGCTTTTCGGTATGAATTTGATTGTCAGTGCTACCAGCATAGGTAACAAAATCAAATCGTCCAAATAGCCGAGGATGGGAATAAAATCCGGAATCAGATCAATCGGCGAAAGGGCATATACGACGGTGATCCCTGCAAAGATCTTTGCCACGATCGGTGTATTTTTATCCTTTAATGCCAAAAACAATGCCGGTATATCCGTTTTCAATTGTTTTGCTCTTGCTTTTAAATCCATTTTGATTTACTCCATAAGAGGGGAATATCCTTCGGATGTGAGAATTGTGAAATTTGATGCTTTTCATCAAAGTAAAATGTAATAAAATCACTCACGCACGCAGTGTGCATCACGTTCCGCAAGGAACGGATATCATTGAAAAAAACCTCTTTTGTCAGGTAGACAAAAGTTCCTTTTTTGTTGTAAGAGAAGTCGTAAAAGTATAAATCCGCCCTTGTAGAAAGGGGAGAAACGCAAAAAGTACACCGGAAAGCTGCTCGATACATTGGAATTTATTTCAAACCGCATTCTTTATACAGTTCTTTAATGCACGGTGATTTATACTCTATGTATCCGTCTATATCATTTGGAAATAGCTCGGCGGCTTTTTCTTTTATCAAGCTATATTTTCTAACCGCTTCAGGGTTGCTTCGGAGAAAATCTCTGAATGTAATATGGCGGTGCAATTCTTCCGAGTATTTAGGACATACATATCTTCGGGTACTCTGCACGAAACCTCTTCAAAAGCTTCGGCAATGTAAAAGAAACATTCATATTGCTGCCACCCAATGTCAAAGAACCAGTCTGGCAGGAAGCATATCCTTCCATAAAGGCCGCAAATTCCTCCTCTGCCGAAGAGATAGTTTGTGCCGATTGCAGATAAGCTTCACCACAGGGTGTCAATTGTACAGGATGGGTACTGCGGTCAAAGAGAGGCTCCCCGATCCGTTGTTCCAGACGGCGGATGGATGCGCTGAGAGAGGGTTGGGATATGTATAGGTTCTCTGCCGCC
>JAZOSM010000119.1:0-2225 GCA_045657125.1 Eubacteriales bacterium | reverse complement strand
GAGAAGTTATTTGAGCGCGCTTCTGATGCGTTTATTGCTCGCATGTATGATGTTCCTCAGTATCAAGTTGAAAAGCGACGAGGTGATTTCGGCATCAAGCAATTAGGATGTACTTTGAACCGGATGGAGCGTGAAGAAGAGACCGCACAAATCTTTAAAGAAATACTGAGAATTGTGTCAAATGAGTATAATAATGGCAACTTTCCACATACTAACTCCACACCATTAAATAGTGAAAAGGAGTTTTTATATATGAAAGCAACAGGTATAGTTCGTAGAATAGATGATTTGGGCAGGGTCGTTATTCCAAAAGAAATCAGAAGAACAATGCGCATCCGTGAGGGAGACCCGTTGGAGATTTATACCGATCGGGATGGCGAGGTTATTTTCAAGAAATATTCGCCGGTGGGGGAAATGCTTGGAGAGGCGCAGGGCTACTGTGAGACACTTTACAAAAGCTGTGACATTGTGGTGGCGGTTTGCGATCGGGATCGGGTGATCGCTTGTGCAGGGGGAGCCAAAAAGCACGTATTGGATCAAAAAATCCCTGCCGATGCCGAACGAATCATCGACAGCCGTCAATTTTATTGCCATAGCAACGAAGGACACGAAATCCCCATTGGAAACAGTTCCTGGTATATTTCCTCTATGATGCCCATTTTATCCGAGGGCGATATCATCGGCGGTGTAATGTGCCTGCGCGAAACCCTCGCCGAAGTCAGCGAAACGGAAAAGGCTCTGATTCGCACGGCGGGAATCTTTTTGGGGCGGCAACTGGAGGAATAATTTCCACAAAAAGACTTCGGGAAAATCGAAGTCTTTTTTCTTGCTTTTTTTCTGAAAAATCCGTATAATAATAAAAAAGCACGGGGATGAAATTGACCTGTAAACGGAGGATCCTATGACAAAACGCAAACCGCACGTGGTAATTTTGGGAGCAGGAGGCACCATTGCTTCCAAAGCTGTCAGCCCCACCTGTGCCACGGGCTACAGCGAATTCGGCTTCGATGCCAACGATCTGATCGATTGCATCCCCCATATTCGGGAGCAATTTGATTTGGAAGCGGAGCAACTTTTCGACGTAGGCAGCTGCCGTTTGGAGGATCATCACCTTTTGACCATCAACAGACGCGTCAACGAGCTTTTGCAAAAAGACGACGTGGACGGCGTGGTCATTACCCACGGAACGGACACCATGGAGGAAACTGCATTTTTCCTCAATCTTACCGTCAAAAGCAGAAAGCCCGTGGTCCTCACGGGTGCCATGCGCCCCCCCGAAGTCATCAGCGCCGACGGGCCTATGAATCTGCTTTGCGCCATCAAGGCAGCAGGCGCAAAAGAAAGCTATGGCAAGGGCGTTATGATCGCCTTTGAAAATCGTCTTTGGCCTGCAAGGGACGTTACGAAAATGAGCACCTATCACGTAGATGCCTTTCGTTGTCCCGAAAACGGTCCTTTGGGCACGGTCATTGATCGGGTGCGCTATGATTACGTCTCTGCCCGCCCTCACACCGCAGACAGTGAATTCGACGTAAGAATGATCGACCGTCTCCCTCGGGTGCAGATCGTATATCAGCACGTATCTTCCTCGGACGTAATGCTCCGTTGCGCCTTGGATGCAAAACCCGACGGCATTATTCTCGCCTGCGTAGGAAACGGAACCGTTCCGCCCGCTTTAAAGGAGGTTCTCTCCCCCTCTCCCAATCGTCCTTTCATCGTCCGCGCTTCCCGCGTTACCTCGGGACACATCAGCCCCTGCGGAAATATTTCCGACGAGGATTTTCAGTTGATTCCAAGCGGTGGCTTCAATCCGCAAAAGGCAAGAATCCTCTTGCAGCTTGCCTTAACCCAAACAACGGATTACAACAAAATCTGCGAAATTTTCGATCGATACTGAAAAAAATCCCACCAAGGTGGGATTTTTTATTTTGAAAATTGCTGAAAATGGCTTCTGTTACTCGGCTACCTTCAATACAACCTTGCCGACGTTTTCACAGCGTTCCAAAATGGCGTGGGCGATCAGTTTCATCTTTTTTCTCCTATGATTTTGAATAAAACACGTAGCTTCCGCCGGTCAAGGTTCTTTCTTTCTGACCGGGAAGGGTAACGATGGCGGTGGTGGTTTCGGGAAGGATGAGCTCGTAGCGTACCGTTCCGTCCTCCAGATAGTTCCAAGAGGCGAAAAGCTTCCCTCTCTCCGTTTCCAAGGAGGCGCGGGCAAAGCC
>JAZOSM010000118.1:0-3265 GCA_045657125.1 Eubacteriales bacterium | reverse complement strand
AAGGGCGAGCTTGCCGAAAGCATTATGGCAGGCTTCAAGGCGCGTTCCGCATCTCTTTTGGACGGCACCTGGATCGAGGGCTGGAGAGCCTTCTGCGAGGAGAAACGCGAGGTTTACACCAAGGTCCTTCAGAACTGCTACAAAGAGGATTCCTCCGATCGACAGAATCATAAATTTGCCCATTATCTGGATTGCGAAGCCCATACGGACGTATGGCGTGAGCTGTTCAAAACCGCAAACCATACCAACGAGCTTGACTAAAAAAAGAATCGCGAGAATTTCTCGCGATTCTTTTTTTCTTTTACAGATTTCTGTATTCATCCAAAAGGTCTGCAGCGCATCCCTGCAAAACTTCTGCAACGGTGGGAGTAAAGCGGCTGGTTCTTGCTTCGTAGCCGCCCTCGTCGAAGGCCTCCTTGGAGGGAAGATAGCCCTGACCGCCGTTTGCAAGACAAGCGGTGATGATGTACATATCCTTGCCTGCCTTTCTGGCTGCTGCGGCGTATTCCATAAAGGGCTCACCGCCAAAGCCTACAAAGCCTACTTTGCCAAGACAAAGAACGCTGACGGGAACCTTCTGGAACAAAAGTTCTTTTTGCAGCTCTGCAATGCGGTAGATCTCACCCAGTTCGGCAATGTCGTTGGGTTTTTCGATTTCACCGCGGGCAATCTGTGCGCGGATCTCCTGATATTTCTCGGTTTCTTCAAGACCCTTGGTGTTGGTGGGGATGAATTTCATTTCTACCTTGCCCCAAATCTTACCGGTCTCAACGGGCTTTACCTGATCCCAAATTTCCAAAACCACGTCGGTGATGCCGTTACCCATAATGGTGGACATCTGATAACCCATGGTCTGCTGAGGATTGCTGACGTCAACGTGGTTGGCATCGCCTTCGGCACCGTTGACGACCATACACTTTGCGCCCTCGAGCTTGGCTTCAGAGAAGCGGCGTGCTTTTCCGGGCCAGTCTGCGGAAATTCTGCAACCACCTACGGTATCGGGGTGGGTGGAGAAATTGATGATGGCAATGTCGTCTGCACCTTCACGCTTGAAACGAAGCAAACGAACGGTGTTGTCCGCTTCGCCCAAGGGATGATCAATGTCGGGGTTTCCTCTGCCGGGATTGGTTTTTACGGAACCGTCTTTCATACGGAATCGACGAATGAAAGCCAAGGGCTGCGCCGTTTCCTTTTCGGCAATGCAAAGGGTTGCATCCTTTAAATCCGCGATGGCAAGCTGTGCCACGTCACAGAATTTGCGGTACAAAACGTCAAGATACGTAGGATCGTTTAAACCGATGTTACCAACGTGAGGACGGGTACCGATGCGTACGGAAGTGTGCTGATGCAGCCCCTGCAGAAGTACGTTGTCTGCGGGGATGTCGCATCTCTTTGAGATTTTGGAACGCAGCTCGGTGGCTACGTTTTCCATTACGTAGAGAAGGTCTGCGGCAATGAGAACGCCTTTGTTCTCACCGTCGGAGAAGGCAACGCAGTTCAGTTCCAAAGGATCCAGAATCCGATCTGCGGGGCGGTATTTGGAATTTCCCGCCAAAGGGCTTCCTAAGGGAGGGGTAATATCAACTCTTGCAAAACCTGCTTGAAACATTTTTGATCTCCTTACTGTAAATTTATATTTATTTTCTTATAAGGTCTTGTATTCGTCCAGAAGTCTCTTGGCGCTTTTCTTGGTTTCTTCTTCCAAGGTGGGGGTAAAGCGAGAAGAACCTGCTTCATATCCACCTTCGTCAAAGGCCTCCTTGGTGGGAAGATATCCCTGACCGCCGTTGGTGAGACAAGCAGTGACGATATACATCGGTGCGCCGACTTCCCGCGCATTGGTGGCGTAGCGGGTAAAGGGTTCACCGCCGTAGCCTACAAATCCTGCTTTTCCGATACAAAGTACGCTGACGGGAACTTTCTGGAACAAAAGTTCCTTGCGGATTTCCGCAATACGGGAATTTTCGCCTGCTTCATTGATGTTCAGCTTCGGACGTTCGCCGCGGGCGATTTCCGCATTGATTCTCTGGCATTCCTCCATGCGCTCAATACCGCGGGTGTTGGTGGCGTTGTAGACCATTTCTACCTTGCCCCAAACTTTTCCCGTTTCCATTTCACTTGCCTTGTCCCAAAGGGAAACGGCGGTGTCGGAAATCACCTTGCCCATATAGTCGGCGTGCTTGTAGCCGCGGCGTTGCAGACCTTCTTCGCGGGGAAGAAAAACATTGAAGTGATTGGAGTCGCCCTGAGCACCGTTGACCAAGATACATTTGACGCCCCTCAGTGCTTTTTCCGTGTATCTTCTTACAAAACCGCACCAGTCTGCGGAAAATCCCGTGCCGCCGATGACGTCGGGGTGACAGGAGAAATTGATCAAGGCAATATCGTCTGCTTCTTCGCGCACAAAGCGAAGCAGTCGCACGGTGTTATCCGATTGACCCAAAGGCTCTGCTACGTCGGGGTTGCCCAAGCCGGGGTTGGTTCTGACGGAGCCGTCCTTCATTCGATAACGGCGAATAAAGGAAAGGGGTTCGGGCGTTTCTTTTTCTGCTTGCAGCAGCTTTGCATCCTTCAAATCCGCAAGAGCAAGCTGTGCCACGTCGCAGAATTTGCGGTACAGAAGATCCAGATAAGGCTTGTCATCAAAGCCGGGCCCCCATACGTGAGGACGGGTGCCGATACGCAGAGAGGTGTGCTGGTGAAGCCCCTGCATAAACACGTGATCGGCGGGGATGCCGCACGCCTTGCCGATTCGCTCGCGGAGAGGAGTGGCAACGTTTTCCATTACGTAAAGCAAATCTTCCGTAATGAGAACAGCTTTGTTTTCACCGTCGGAAAAAGCAACGCAGTTCAGTTCAATGGGGTCTTTGATGTGATCGGAAATACGGCGGGTGGAATAACCTGCCAAAGGACTGCCTAAAGGCGGGGTAATGTCTACTCTTGCAAAACCTGCTTGAAACATATTTTTCAACCTCCATATCATAAAGACTTATATTCGTTTAAAAGCTTTTCCGTGCACCGAGTCAGCTTTTCTTCTAAAATTGGGTCAAAGCGAGAGGCGCAAGCCTCGTAGCCACCTTCCTCGAAGGCTTTTTTTGTGGGAAGGTATCCCGCGCTGCCGTTGGTCAGACAGCTGGTCATAATGAAGATCTCGCCACCCTTTTCCCGTGCCATCTCAATGTACTTGGTAAAGGGCTCTCCGCCGAATCCAACGAATCCTGCTTTTCCGATGCAAAGGACGGAAACGGGAACACGCTGGAACAAA
>JAZOSM010000117.1:0-17457 GCA_045657125.1 Eubacteriales bacterium | reverse complement strand
GGGTAAGGATCAGCTTTTGTGGCAAAACGGTCTCCCGCTCCACCACGCTCTCCCCTTTTTGAGGAAGAAGCACGGGCACGGGCGGTGGCGTAATTTTTGCATTTTCTACGTAGCAAAGCTCCTTGGTATAGTCCCCTCTTTGACCGTCGTACAGGGAGCAATACAAGGTATGGGTGGTATGGACCTCCCAGGTTTCATCGGAAAGCACGGTTTCATGGGTTCCGTCCTCGTATTCCACCGAAATCTCCGCGATCAAGGAAGGGGTCGGGATGCCGTAGGCACCGTGAAAATCCTCCACTCTGGAACGCATCGGCCCAATATAGCCGCAAGCCCAGCCGGGGGCAAGGGTCACGGACAAAAGGCTCTCCTCACGGAGAATCTCGGTAATATCATACTCCTGATACTGGATCCATTTGGGGTAATAGGTCCAGCCGGGCGCCATCAGAGCATTGCCCACTTTTTTCCCGTCAATCAAAAAATCGTATACGCCAAAGGCGGTCATATACGCCGTTGCTTTTTTGATCACACCCTTGGGAGTGAATTTCTTTTCAAAGGACGGCAGACAATCCTTGAAATTCTCACCCGCGGTGATCCACTTTGCACGCTCAAACATAAGGTTCCTCCCGATGTGTTTTTTTCATTATACTACCCGAAAACACACAAAGGCAATAGAAAACAGAAAAATCCCACCGTGACGGTGGGATTTTTGCCGAATTATTCATTACAAACTCTCAATACAACCTTGCCGACGTTTTCACAGCGTTCCAAAATGGCGTGGGCTTCCACAGCCTCTGCCATGGGAAGAACCTTATAGATGGAGGGCTTAATGGTGCCATCCTCAATTTTGGGCCATACGTTTTTCACGAGCTCGGAAAGAATATACGCTTTAAATTCGGGAGTACGATTGCGGAGCATAGAACCGACCAAATGAAGGCCCTTGGTCAAAAGGGGGCGCAGAAGCACGCGCGTTTCCGTTCCTGCAAGGGTGGAAATTACGATCCAATAACCGCCCCGCGCCATATAGGGCAGACTCTTACCCAAGGTTTCCCCGGAAAGGCAGTCCATGGAAACGCTGACGGGAGTTCCGTTTTCTTCTTCCCTCTGCAGAATCTCCTCTACACACTGCGTGGTGGAATTGATCACCAAGTCCGCGCCGAGAGGCTTGATTTTCTCTGCGATCTCATCGGACAAAACAGAGGTAATAACTCTCGCGCCGAAGGCTTTTGCCATGGGAATGGCAACGGAAGCAAGTCCGCTGGCACCTGCAGGGATAAAGGCGGTTTGCCCTTTTTCCAGATGACCCTCGATAAAAAGATTCAGATAAGAGGTAGCGTATGCTTCGGGCAAAGCGGATGCCTCCTCCATGGTAAGACCTTTGGGAACGGGCATCATCATATCCTCTTTGACCGCTACGTATTCGGCATAGCCGCCACCTCCAAGAAGGGCGCAAACCCGATCTCCTACCTTCCATTTGCTAACCTTGGAACCGATCTCAACAATCTCTCCTGCGATCTCAAGTCCCATCCATTCGGGGCAACCGGGAGGAGAAGGATATTTGCCCTGACGCTGCAGAAGATCGGCGCGGTTCAGCGCGGCGGCGTAGATTTTGACGATGGCATCCTCCTCACCCATAACAGGATACGGAACCTCACTCCATACCAAATTTTTATTTTCATCAATCAGCATTGCTTTCATTTTATTTTCCCTCTCTGTTTGCAAAATAAGCGTCCATACGCTCGTTAACACCTGCACGGATGGCATCCACCCGAATATTATCCAAATTAATTTTGGAAAGTTCCATTTTCATACCGTCGTAAAAGCTCGTCAATTCCTCCTGCTTCATCCCCGTCGCAGTGAGAATTTTGGAATTATCGGTGATACGGTCAAACATTCTTGCGTATTCCAACTGATAACGGACAAAGGGAGAAATCTTGTCGGGGGTCTTGGACATAATCTGCAGATAAACCTCTTTATCCACCCATTCATACTTCAAATCAAGAAGCTCGGCGTAAATTTCAGCAATCTCTCCCCAAGTAAGATGCTCTGCGGTGGAGGTGATGAAGCGTTCACCCAAGGCTTCTTCTTTTCCTGCCAAACGGGCAATCATCACACCTACGTCTCCTGCCCAGGAAAGGGTGGCGGGTTTATCCTTTGCCTGAATGGGAATCACCACCGGTTTTCCCTGCAAGGCGCGATAGACAAAGGTTCCGGCTTCCAGAGTCACAAGCTGCGCTCTGCCCGTGGAATAGGTAGTAGCAGGCAGGATAATAGTCCAATTTTTCTTTCCCGATTTTACCAAAAGATCTTCTTCCAAAGCCTTGAAAAGCGAATATTCGTTTTCCCCGAGTTTGAGGTACTCTTGGTTTTGGGAAACGTCCAGAAGTCTGGGCGAGATTTCCTTTACGGGAATTTCCTCGTTGGCATAAACGCGGCAGCTGGAAAGGAACATATATTGATCCGTATGATCCAGAAAAAGCTGTACGCGCGCTGCAAATTGGGGAAGCTTATAGCTCATAAAGTCAAGGATCACGTCGTATCGGGTTTTGGCAAGAGTCTCCTCAAGCCAAGCATCGTCCATAGCGTTTGCTATGGTAGCGGTCATATTTTCATGGGTAAAATGAGGCTCGTCAAGGGCTACCACGTCAACGGCGAAGCCCAAACGCAAAAGCTCGGGAACGGCGTATCTGCCCATGGCACCGGTGCCGCCCATTACAAGAATCTTTTTCATACTCAAACTCCTTTATTTCAATCGGCGAGAGAATCCTCCGGATCTGCTACCGTCTGCGATATTTTCTCCGTGGTATTTTTAATCAATATGTTTGCCGTAAAACCGAACACCTCCCACGATTTCGTCCAGTACCTTTTGCACCGAAAGATCGTGCTCGTAGGTGAAGGGATTTTCTTTTTGCCCAAGGACGTAGGCGTAAAAATCCTGCATCATTTCATCGTATCTGCCCGATGCCGTATGATCCTCAAAATCAAAGGTGATTTTGCGATCCTCGTAGGTTTTATCCGCAATGGACAGATCCGAATAGGTCATGGTAATGGGGCGCTCCAAGGGACAGATATTCACCGTGCCACAACTTCCCGAAACCATCAACTGTCGTCTTCCGAAGCCATTAACCTCCACAGAGGAAACAAAAATGCGGGCAAGGGCTTTTTCGTATTCAAGAACGGCAAGATTGTTGTCCGCAAAGTCGATTCCGTCAAGCCCCGAGTGCTTCAGGTAGGAGGTAATCTTTTTTGGTTCTCCCATCATATACACGATCAGATCCACCAAATGACTGCCAAGAATATACATAATTCCGCCACCGAAATTGGTCATCCATCTTCTGGCATCCTGCGGATGGAAGGTACTCATTTCCGCATTGATGGAATAAATCTCTCCCAAATCTCCGTTTTTGATATGCTCAAAGCATTTTAAAACGGCAGGATTGTAGCGGTACATATACCCCATCTGAACCACGAGATTTTTTGCCTTTGCAGTATCCAAAATGGCTTTGAACTCCTCCACCGAGCCGCCTGCAGGCTTATCCATATGAATATGCTTTCCTGCATCCACGCACATTTTGGCGTATTTGTTCAGATTCCATACGTCGCTTTCGATCAGCACCGCATCGGACTTTTCTATAATTTCTTCCACGGTAAGGCGAGGGACTCCGACGTAGCCTTTGTTATTTCCTCTTTTTTCGATCCAGCGCTCATTTTCCTCGGCAAACCCAATCACCTCAAAAAGGTCGGGGAATTTTCTGACGGCTTTCATTTTCGATTCGCCGTGATTATGCCCAATGCCGATTTGACCGACTTTGATTTTTTTCATAAAAATCCTCCGTTTCAAGCATCCTAAAAAAAGAATACCACGGCATCCGTCTTATGTAAATGTCAAATCTGTTATTATTTGGCATATTTGATACAAATAATATTGAGCCTGCGCCTATTATTCTCCGTTTTTTTATTAATTCATCAAAAAAGAATCAAAAATACGATCCATTCTTTTTTAACAGATTTGGTCATCTTGTACCTTTGCGAAAAAATCCTCGGAGTAAGAGCCGTGCTCTAAAGCACAGTTTACCCGACTTGTTGCAGCCCAGGCTGCAATTAAGGAATCTAAGTAATTAGATTTATAAAACAAAATTATCCCTCTGCTGAGAAATCGGCAGAGAGTTTTTTCTAAAGGTATTGAATTCAATGTAAAATCTTGTTATAATCATAAACAAGTTAGGAGGTGTTACTATGGGTAAAATTTCAGAAATTTTTAATTTTGATAACATTGGACAAAAAATCAAAAATTTAACAAAGTGGTCGTGCTGGATAACTATTTTGCTAATTTGGATTGCTGCACCTATTGCTTTTATCGTGTTGGTGGCTGATGATTGGACGGCTCATCTTTGCTGGATTCCTCTTGTGGCTGCTATCGTTGGTCCTATTATTGTTTGGATAAGCAGTTGGACTATTTATGCTTTTGGTGAACTGGTACAAGGGATTTCCAATATTGACAACAACACATTAAAAGGAGACAAAAAGTCTTCTGTGCAAAGAGATTTTGAAAATAAAAAAATCAGTAAATTAGAAGAGCTTCGTGCAAAAGGGCTTATTACCGAAGAAGAGTATAATAGTGCTGTTAATCAAATTTGTTAAAAGAGGTGTACATTATCATGGACGTTAGAGTTATTATTTCTTTATTTATTATTATCATAGGTATTGTTGTTGCAATAATTGTTATAGATAAGAGAAAAGCTGAGCGTCCGCTTTCCTTGGAAGAAAAAATAGTTTTGTTAAACAATCAACTTTCTGCTGGTACTATAACCAAGGAAGAATACGACAAACAAAAAGCAGATTTATTAAAAAATATCTAATCCCCCCTTTTTGCAGATAGCACCACAGGCTGCCACCAAAGGGGTTTAGGTGCTCCTAAAGATTGGAAAGTGTGCCGTGCTTCCCCCCTGTTTTTACGGTATAAGACAAAACAAATCCCCCGTTTTACGGGGGTATTTCATTACAGGGCTACGCTCTAAACGATACCGGATACGCAATTGTTCCTTACTACCCATAAATGAGTCCCGCGGGTCAAACAAACTCAATTGATCCGATTCTTCATCATGCTTTAATTGGTTTGCTATATACTCTTTTATTGCTTTCGTATTCTTCCCCGTGGTATCTACGCTATCTTACCATATCAGGAGTTTTTTATCGCGCTCACCGCTTAAGCTCTTTTCAGCCACGCGACGATCGCGTGGTTTTCGGTATACAAAAAATCCCATCGGCGGAAATTCACCGATGGGATTAATCATATTTACTTATTTTGAAGGAACGGTTGCGGGGTCGGGTAACACAATCACTATGTTTTTAACGGTGTTCAACGCATCCTTATGGAAGGAGATGGACAGCATAGCATAGGTTGCCTTTGAGTTTTGGCTGATAGTAACATTATCACGGATAAAAGTAATGATATCAGACGTTTCATTTTCATAAAAAGCGCCTTGTAGTTGGATTATTCAGCGAAATGCAGGACGATAGATTTCGCCATTTGCGTCCTTGTAAACGTATCGAACCACGCCATCGCTGTAAACCGTCTTGTCAATGCACTTTATAACGGCAATTTTCTTGCCATCGACGAATGCCGTATATTCATCCGGGTTGGGTCTGGTTGCCCACAAGCCCAATCGCCATACCTTAAAGAAGATGCCGACGAGGTATACACATCCCATAAAGGTAATGCCCCACGCAAGGACAAAGAGCAAGGACTTACCAAAGAATGAGCGGATGGTTTTCATAGCTGTTCCTTTGGGAGAACGCTTGCGGATGGAGCGAATACCGGGCAAATAGAATAGATATGCGATAGCGAAAACGCAGACAGAACCAACTAATGCTCCAAAATACTCACCAAAGGTCAATGTGCCACCAAGAAAGTTTATGGTGAATACAATAAAAACAATCAACGCTGTCACAAGAAAAATGAAACCGAGGTATCCGGCAAGCACCATAGCACCGGCACCATATCTGGGCTTAACATCCGCGTTTTCGTGGATAATCGGACCACGGTTATAGGAAGAATGCACACCTGCTTGGGTACGGCAATTTGGGCAAAAATTACCGGTTAATTCTGTGCCGCAGTTTTGACAATAGGGCATAAATAACGCCTCCTTCTAAATCTTTCTTTGAATAACATTTTAGCATAAAATGTTGAAAATTACAAGTAGAGAAGGTCAAGTTGTCAAAGTTTTGTGCGAGGAGGTGCCGAGAAAGTGTGCATAAACAAGACAAAAAGTGGAGATAACAACATCTGCGGCAGGAACATTGCCGCCCTCCGTAAGGCTGCCGACCTTTCCCAAAACCAACTTGCCGTGCTTCCCCCTGCTTTTACGGTATAAGACAAAATAAATCCCCCGTTTTACATAGCAGGTGTTTTTTTATCCGGGATAAAAATGCGTTTTGCTAAAGCAAAACGCCACCGAACTTCTTCACTATTCACTATTACCTATTACTTGCAAAAAAATTCCTCGTCGAGAGAGAAAAGTGAAAAGGTAAAAAAAATCCTCGGAACAAGTCCGAGGAATTTTTTTGGCTGCCGAACTAGGATTTGAACCCAGACAAACAGAGTCAGAGTCTGTCGTGCTAACCGTTACACTATTCGGCAATATTTTTGGAACGCAAATTATAGTAACAGAAAATCCGTGATTTGTCAAGAGGAAAATAAATATTTTTCTTATCTTTTCCAAAAGTTTTGAAAAACAGTTGAAAAGCACGTAAAATTATGCTAGAATTACAAAAAACAAGCAGAAAGAAAGGATTTTTATTATGAAAAAGTTTTTTGCTGATTTTAAAAAATTCGCCCTGCGCGGAAACGTACTTGACATGGCAGTCGGTATCATCATCGGCGGTGCTTTTACCGCGATCGTTACCGCATTGACCTCCAGCTTCATCCAGCCCCTCCTGGACGCAGTATTCACCTGGGAATGGTCCGGTTGGACTGAAACTCTCGCACCCGGTGCTTCCGCATTCCTCACCGCAATTATTAACTTCATCCTCACTGCATTTGTCCTGTTCCTCCTGCTCAAGGGCATCAATGCATTGATGGAAATCGGCAAGAAAAAGCCCGAGCCTGCTGCTCCCACCACCAAAAAATGCCCCTTCTGCAAAAGCGATATTCCTTTGGATGCAACTCGTTGCGCTCACTGCACCTCTCAGTTGGAAGAATAATAAAAGCATAAAGTAAGACCGAAAACCAAATGGTTTTCGGTCTTTTTTTTAATCGTCGTCTGTCAGATCTTCCTTGGTGAAGTGGTGCTGAAGAACCAAAAGCCGCAAAATGCGGTGATGCTCGTCAGCCTCTTTTACCAAAAGGGTGAAGTTCTTATAATCAAAGGAATCAAACGCCGCAGGCATCGCACCGATCTGCTCGGTAGCCCAGCCACCTACGGTGGCACAGTCGGTTTCCACTTCTTCGTCGTCCAGTCCCAATTCGTCGAAAAATTCCGACAGGTTCATTTCACCTGCACACTCGAAGCGATCTTCGTCCAATTTTTGGAACTCGTTGACGATATCGTCGTTCTCGTCCCAAATCTCACCGACCAATTCTTCCAGTACGTCTTCCATAGTAACGATACCCATAATTCCGCCGTATTCGTCGGAGACGATTGCCATATGAGTACGGTGACGACGGAACTCATTCATAATATCGTGCAGATGCATTCCCTTATGAATGAAAACGGGCTCCAGAATTAGATCCGTCCAGTTAACGTCGGGGTTTTCCACCAATTCCTTCAACAGGTGCTTTACAACCAAAATTCCCACTACGTGATCCACGGTACCCTCGTAAACGGGATAACGGGAAAACTGTGATTCAGAAATCGTTTGTAAAATGCTTTCGGTGCTCTCGCCGATCTCAAATCCCACTACGTCAATACGGGGGGTGAGAATGTCGGAGGCATCCAAATCGGTAAACTCCAAAGCAGACTGAAGCAATTCTGCTTCGGTCTCCTCCATAACGCCTTCTTCTTCGGCGGTATCAAGGATGTTTTCCAATTCCTCCTCGGTAACGGTCACTTCCTGTCCGTCGCGTTTGCGGAAAAGACGGTTCAAGCCCTTTACGATACCCGAGCTGATCCAAACCAAGGGGAAAAACAGTACCATTAAAATGATAACGGGGTAAGCCGCCATCTTTGCAAAGCCTTCGCTGGTGCGACGGGCAATCATTTTCGGTGTAATTTCTCCTACGATGAGGATGATCACGGTCATTACCATCGTTACAATGGGAGAAACCTGCTCAGGAGTCAAGTTGAGACTTTTACCAAGATCTACTGCGATAAAGGTCATAATGACGGTTGCGCCGATATTCACCAGATTGTTTCCGATCAAAACGGTGGAAAGGGCGTTGTCATAATGATTGTAAATAAAGGAAATCAATTTCCAAAGAGGGGAAGAAGGATTTTCGCTCTCCTTCTTAACCTTCATTTTGCTCAAAGAGGTATAGGCAATCTCCGTGCCGGAGAAAAATGCAGAACCTAAAAGGCAAAGTAAAATACCAATATAAGCCATGTCCGCACCTCCTTATTCCAGATCCAGGCCTTCGCCTGTATCCGTTTCGTCCTGAATTTCGCCTACCAGCTCTTCCAGAAGGTCTTCCATGGTAATCAAACCGACTTTTTTACGCTTTTCATTGATAATAAATACCATATGAAGTTTATTCAGTCGCATACGCTGCAACAGTTCGGTGATTTCGGTATTCTGATCAAATACGTATGGTTTTAAGAGGATCTTACGCAATACGACAGGTTTTCCTGCAGTATGGAACGACAAATAACGATTGGCAGGAAGAATGCCGATCACATTGCTCTCGCTTCCCTCGTAAACGGGAATACGGGAATAGGGCGAAGTGCGAAGAATCTCCACCAATTCCTTTTTGGGGGTTGTGCTGGAAACGGAGATAACCTGCGACATAGGAACCATAATATCCTTTGCCAGCTTCTGACGAAATTCCATAGCGGAATTAACCAGTGCCTGCTTTTCCGGTTCCAGAACGCCTTCGTCCTCAATGGTTTCGATGATGCTGATGATTTCTTCTTCCGTAACGCTGCTTTCTGCTCCTGTGGAGAACAGACGGGCAACCAGGTTGGAAATCGCGGTAAAAATTGCTGACACAGGGGTCAAAATTTTCACCAAGAATCGCATCGATCCTGCGAAAGCCAATGCAAACTTTTCATTGTGTGATTTGGAAATGCTCTTGGGGATCATCTCTGAAAACAGGTACACGATCAAAGCAGTTGCAAAAGTACCTGCCATAGACATTTCTTCCGCCCGATCTCCAAAAACCTCCAAAAGAAACAGCGTAGTCAAAGCTGCACCCGCTGCATGGAAAATGTTGTTTCCGATTAAGATCGTGGTGAGAGTTCTGTCAAAACGATCACTGATCCACAGTGCTTTTTTTGCTTTTTTGTTTCCTTTATCTGCCAAGGTTCTCAAACGCACCTTACTAACGGCGGTAAATGCCGTCTCGGAGGATGCAAAATAGGACGAGAACAAAAGACAAATTGCATAAAGGATGAGCAAAACCAAAACTTTTGTCCAATTGATATTTGTGCTAGCTAATAACAATGGTGATATACTACCCGCGGGATCCACGAAAAAACCAACTCCTTCTTAAATGAAATAATTATATGCGCGGTTAAAGTAATTATAACACAAGTTAAGATAAAAAGCAAGTTCTTTTCACACATTTCCCCTTTTCGCCCCTTTTTTCGCGAAAAACACCGCAAAAAAGCACTGCAACGTCGAGAATTTTGCAGACACACTTGAAAAAAAACAAACCTTATGGTATGATAGGAAAGATATTAGTCCCCCTTTGAAAGGAAATGACCATGGAACAAACCGAAATGAAAAAAAGAATCTTTTCTGCCGTTCAGCCTTCGGGCAATCTGACCCTCGGCAATTATTTGGGCGCTCTGAAAAACTGGGCTGACCTTCAGGACGAATTTGAGTGCATTTACTGCGTAGCAGACCTGCACGCCATCACCGTCCGTCAAGAACCTGCTGAACTGAGAAAGAAAAGTCTGGAAACCCTCGCTCTTTATCTTGCAAGCGGAATCGACCCCAAAAAGGCAGCGTTCTTCCTGCAAAGCCACGTTCCGGAACATACCCAGCTGTCTTGGGTATTGGGCTGCAACACCATGTTCGGCGAGCTTTCCCGTATGACCCAATTCAAGGATAAAAGCCAAAAACACGCAGATAACATCAACGCGGGACTGTTTACCTATCCCGTTTTGATGGCGGCAGATATTCTTCTGTATCAAGCGGATTTGGTTCCCGTGGGCAGTGACCAAAAGCAGCACATCGAGCTTGCAAGAGACATTGCCAATCGCTTCAACGGCGCATACTCCCCCACCTTTACCGTGCCCGAAGCCTACATTCTCAAATCCAGCGCAAGAATTATGTCTTTGGCTGAGCCTGAACGTAAAATGTCAAAATCCGATCCCAATGCCAACGCTTCCATTTTCATGCTGGATCGCAAGGATGACGTCATTCGCAAATTCAAGCGCGCAGTCACCGACTCCGAAGCGCAGGTTGCCTGTGATCCCAATCGCCCCGGCATCTATAACTTGGTCAATATCTACTCCTGTCTTACCGGAAAAAGCGGAGAGGAAATCGAGCGCGAATTCGACGGAAAGGGCTACGGTGATTTCAAGCTTGCCGTTGGCGAAGCCTGTGCCGATGCATTGGCTCCTTTGCAGGCAGAATTTGATCGCCTCACCAAGGACAAAGCGTACCTGGACGGCATCCTGAAAGAAGGAACCGAAAAAGCCTCCTACATTGCAAGAAAGACCATGTCAAAGGTCTATCGCAAGGTTGGCTTCTATCAAGGCAAATAAATGATAAAAGACGGTCGCAAATTATTGCGCCCTTCTTTTTTGCTGTTATTTTCAGTGCAAAGGATAGACTTCGGGGAAGTTTACGTGGAACAGAAGATAAATGGCATCGTCTGCATCGATTCTTCCGTTGCCGTCAAAATCCACCGTCTGATTTACGGGATAAGAATCAGGGAAGTTTACGTAGAACAGAAGGTGAATGGCATCGTCCATATCAAGGATTCTGTCGTCGTCCACGTCGCCCTTTACAAAGGCGGGTCTGACGTATCCGCAGAGGTTACAAGTAGTGTCGTCGGAATTGCTATATACATGGGGCGGCGTTCTGGTAAGACCGCAGGAATTACAAGAGCCGTCACAGGCATTGGTATAGCTGTGAGAAGTGCTTCTCGTCAAGTTGCAGTTGTTACAGGTGGTATCACAGGCATTGTCATAGGCGTGGCCCGTAGCCGTCTTTACAACCGTACTGCAGATGGAACATACCACCGATTCGGTACAGGTGGGATTCAGATTCTTGGAAAGAACCTCGGTCACCTCCGTGCAGGAGCAAGAGAACTTAAAGTATGCGCAGTCGTTGCCCTTATCCGTGCGGCTATCCTTGGCATAAGAGATGGTTACGGTGTCACCCTTTGCAAGAGTGATGGTAGTGCTCTTTTCCACCTCGCCGGAAATGGTGGCAAGGGTGGTAGAGCCCTTCTTCACCGTCATTTTGTCATAGCCCGATTCGCTGGAAACCTTGTAGTTTAGCGTCATGGTGCAAGCGTGGTTTGCTGTGATGGTGTAGGTAGAGGTGGTACTCTTGGTCTTATTGGTGGAAACCGTCCAGCCGTCTGCCCGGGCGAAGGGATATTTGGCATCGTTTTTCGTTGTATGCGCAGTCGCCGCAGACGTTACACGGGTGTAATGCTCCGTGGCGCGGTATACACCGCAGACGTTACAGGTAGTATCACAAGCATTGGAGTACGTATGGGTCGTGGTACGAGTGGCACCGCAGACGTTACAAGTGGTATCACAGGCATTGGAATAGGTATGTGAGGTGGAACGGGTAGCGCCACATTCGTTACAAGCCGTGTCGCAATTATGGTCGTACACGTGGGCAGGAACGCTTCTGGTAGCACCGCAGACGTTACAAGTCTTGTCACAAGCATTGTCATAGGTATGCGTAATGCTGCGGGTAGCGCCGCATTCATTGCAGGTAGCGTCGCAGATATTGTCATACTTATGAGCCCCTACCGTTCTCTTAGCGCCGCAAACGTTACAGGTTGTATCGCAAGCATTGGAATAGCTATGAGTGATCGTGCGAACTTGATCACATATATTGCAGGTGGTGTCGCAGGCGTTGTCATAGGTATGGGTATGAGCGTGAGAATGGGAGGAGTATACCTTTTTGATCTGATTGGTTTTATTGGTTGTTGCGCTGAAGTTCGGCGTGGTATGAGGAACACAAACCAAGTATCCGTCCGTGTAGGAGAAACCAAAAATTGCAGTACCCGAGGAAATGGACGGTGTCCAAATCTTTTCCGTGGTTTTCGTCAACGTACAATAGCGGTAAATGGCATTGGGCGTAGAATACAGAAGATCCTGTCCGTCGGAAGCCAACAGCACGTATTTTTTACCCCAATTTCCCATAGAAGTTTTAAAATCGCCGGAAATCTCCAGAACGACCTTGTCTGCGCCGTCCTGCACCTGCATCAGCTTTACGGGAGATGTCGAGGAATCAATGTAATAAATCTTTCCGTTAATGACCTGGAACGAGGCAATGGAATTCTGCCAATACGCCGAATCATACCGCGTATCCGAAGGAGAGGTATCAAAATCGTATTGTGTGGGATCGTCCTCTACGTGGTGACCGGTATTAAGCATTCCCGCGGAAGAACGGAGAAAATTCTTATGATTTACTCTGCCGAGACGGTCATTGGTGGGATCGTCCCAGGTTACGTCCACGTGGTACTTAACACCATCCAGATAAACGATATTCCAGCCGTGTTTGATCAACTGAGATCTGCAGTAGTAGTTGCGAATTCCCACGCGATCCAAAAGGTACGCATACGCCTGGGCATATCCCTCGCAAACGGCGGTGCGGTTTACAAAAACACCTACCATTTCATAGATATACTCCTTCGATATGGACAACTCGTACTCGTTGTATACTGCCAGTCGATCGTGAAGGATCAGCGCTTTATCCACTTCCGTAAGTCCCGGGGCATCCAAGCCCTCGGTCATCTCGTCGGCAACCGCATCACATTGATTCAAAAGACTTTTATACTCCGATTTGGTTGTTCCATACGTAACATTCAAGGTAACGAGCAGATCCGTACTGATTCGATACGTATAGCCCAAATTGGTAACGTGGAATGCTTCCGGCATATCCTTATAAATATACATAGCAAGGTTGTTTGCCTGGGAACGAGGAATTCGATAAGCGGAAATATCAAAGGATGTATTACACGCCATTATATTCTCATACAAACAAGCGCGCAGACCTTCCATATCATCCACGAACGGTTCCAAAGCGCTGTAATAAACACCGCAATTCAGTTCGTTCTCAGGCGGTAATTCCTCTACCGCTACAAGGTCGTCCTCGGCAAAGACAGTTACCGAAAGAACCGTTGCCATCAAAACACTCACAAAAATGAGCATCAAAATAAATCTCTTCAAAATCTCACCTTCCAATTCTTCTTTCCATTTATTCTATTACCATTTTACTCGTTTGTCAACCTAAGATCGACAATCGGTTATAATTATCTCTGCGGCGCAGTGCGGTACTCGCCGCAACCGCACGTGCGATACGGTCAAGGTCCGTATTTTTCCGCTTCAAGCGCCCTCGAATCCGATATTTTCGCGGCTCTGTACGAATTGCCTTCGGCATAACCTCAAGCAAAGCCTTGGTAAGCGCCAGTCGCGCGTGCCGCCCGTAACGGTAAACGGTTCGGACACAGAAAAAACTTTGCTCCGCGATCTGCTCGTGGGTCAAACCGTAAAGATAGTGATACAGTGCATAGTCCCGCAGTTCCCCTGCCTCCATCAAAGAAATGGCACGAGTCAAACGGAGGGCATATCGTTCACACAAGCGCTGTTTTCTCTCGAAATCGCGGCGCAGACTTTCCGTAGTAAAAAGAACCGAGGAAAGCTCGGGATGTCGGCATCCCTCAAAGCGCCGCAAAAATCCCTGATACGCCCCCGTGGAATAAAGCTCCAATCTTCTTTGAGCCTTTTCCGCGCTATGCTGCAACAATCGGAATCGGCCGATGTATTCATCCAGGGTCATATCGTTTCCTCGGAAGCATACAAGGAGCTGTTCATCAATCCGAGTCGTTCCGCACGCACCGTGCGCAATTGATTTCCAAGTTCATCCAACAGCCAATTCACTTCATCAGCCAAATCCGAAAAATTTTCGGAAAGTGCTTCAATTGCATCTTCGATTTTATCTTTGGCAAGAAGGAGTGCTTCTTCCTTCATTGCAACCAATTCTTTATCCATAAAATTACTTCCTTTCGTTTCAATTCCATCGATCGCTTGGATTATATCACGAAATTTCGTAATTGTCAATAGAAATTATGTATTTTCGTTCGCATTTTGTAAAAACAATCTTCAAAAAACGCACAATTGTTCGTCAAAAAGTGGTGAGAAAGACGCGGAATCAAAATTGACTTTCCCCAAAAAAGGTGCTAAACTGTAAAAAATGCGAAAGGAATGCGGTTCGATGCACTATTTATCTCACGAGTCCATTTCCACCTATCGGGGAAACGTTTTGCCCCTGCAGCTTTTGGGCGGAGACGAATACAACGAAGAAAAGATTTTTTGGAACACCAGTGACAAAAAGGTGGTGCAAATCACCTCTTTTGCAAAAAATTATCGCTACGGCGGTGAATTTACAAACGGCGTTCTTTTGACCTTCCTTGCGGTGGGCGAAGCGCTCGTTACCGCAAAACGCGGAAGAAAAACCTACACCTGCAAAATCGAAGTACGAGAAATGCGCCGCGCCAAATCCTCCGACGGTATGCAGTATTACATCGGCGATATGCACGACCACACGGCAAATATGCATAAGATCGATGCTTTTGCACAGCGGGAAAGCAGCCAATATCCTGCCGCAAACTATATCAGACAAATGCAGGAAGACGGCAGAATGGACTTCGGAGTCATCTCCGACCACGCCTGTCTCCTGAACGCCCGCGACTATTTCCGAGGCTATGCCGATACAGACCGTACCGACGGCAAGGTTGTGTTCTTCCCCGGCTCGGAGGGACAGGTAACCATCCGCGAAAACGATCGCTACGGCATCGAGCATATGCACGGGGGCGAGGTATTGATCTTCAACGCAGATGCGGCAGTCAATGCCAATTCCTGGGAACTGTTTTTTGAAAAATTGAAAAACAGCCCCTTTGCTTTCTGCGGTTATCCCCATCCTCAAACCATCGGTTCCTCCGTCAAGGGAATTTGGGATTTCCGTCACAGAGAAAACAACTCTCCGCAATTTAAAAATCTGTTCCGTTTCGTAGAAATGGGAAACGGCAACGGACTTTATTCCAACACCATCAACGAGTACATCTACTCCGTAGCATTGGACGAAGGCTTTCACGTTTCCCCCACCTGTTCCAGCGACTGTCACGGACCGAAGTGGGGATACGATATATTCCCCGGCAAAACCATTATTATGGCGCAGGAAAAAAGCAAGGAAGCCTTTCACGACGCCATTTTATCCAATCGGATGTACGCATCTTCCTCGGGCAACGTAAAGCTTTATTATTCCGTCAACGGAAAAGCCGCCCCCGCTACGCTTGAAAATGAGGGCGAATACCGCTTCCACGTTGAGACAACTTACTTCCGCCCGGGAGAACCCGACACCCGCATCAAAAAATGCAAGGTCATTACCGACGGCGGTGTTTCCCTGATCGAGCTGGAAAATATGGGAGACAACTTCGATTTTACCGTGGTTGCCCCCGATTCTCACTACTTTTTCCTTTGTCTTTTCGATGCCGAAAACAGAAAGACTTGGTCCTGCCCCGTGTGGACGGGAAAGCCTTTCGAAAAAAAGAAGAAAAAGGCTCTGATCCCCCTTTCAAAAGAAAAAACGACGGTTTACGACAAGATCAGCGGCAAGGATGTTCCAAGCCTTGTCAACGACAATCCGATGGAGCCATGGTTAACTCCCTTAGGCGTAGCGGACCTTGTATTTGACCTGGGAGAAGAAACGGAAATCTGCGCTTTAAGCCACTCCCCTTATTGGGTAGAGCACTCCATGATGCAAAAAAAATGGGTGGAAGATCATCTGTATATGAGGCGCTTTCCCTCCAAATACCGCATTTCCGTAAGCAACGATAATGAAAATTACTTCCCCGTTGCTTCGGGTCACTTCCGCGTATTCGGCGGAGAAGAATTCGTCCGTTTTGAAAAACAAAAGACAAGATACGTCCGTTTGGAAATCCTTTCCAACGCAGGCAAAGAATGGGGGCGAAAAGAGCAGGTCGAAGATCCCCTTGCCATTGCAGAAATCACCTTTTGGAACCATAAAAAATAATACAAAAAGGAACAGGTATTATGCGTTATTTATCTCACGAAGCCATTTCCACCTATCGGGGAAACGTTTTGCCCCTGCAGCTTTTGGGCGGCGACGAATACAATGAAGAAAAGATTCTTTGGAGCACCAGTGACAAAAAGGTGGTGCAAATCACCTCTTTTGCAAAAGATTATCGTTACGGCGGTGAATTTACAAACGGCGTTCTTTTGACCTTCCTTGCGGTGGGCGAAGCGCTCGTTACTGCAAAATACGGCAGAAAAACCTACACCTGCAAAATCGAAGTACGAGAAATGCGCCGCGCTGAATCCTCCGACGGTATGCAGTATTACATCGGCGATATGCACGACCATACCTACAGCAAACACAAGCTGGTTGAATTTGCCGAGCGTACCCCCGATCTCTATCCCGCCAACAACTATATGAAACAAAGAGTCGAGGAAGGCAAAATGGATTTCGGCGCCGTGTCCGACCACGCAAGCGTGCTCAATGCCCGCGACTTTTTCCGCGGCTTTGCCGATGCGGAAAAATTCCAGGATCAAGTAATCTTTTTCCCCGGCTCCGAAAGTCAGGTAACCATTCGTGAAACCGACCGTTACGGCATCGAGCATATGCACGGCGGCGAGGTATTGGTTTTCAATGCGGACACGATTTTCAATGCCAATTCCTGGGATAACTTTTTCAAACGCCAACAAAACAGTCCTTTCGCCGTCTGCGGATATCCCCATCCTCAGATCATCGGACATTCCGTCAAGGGTGTATGGGATTTCAGACATCGCGAAAACAATTCTCCCCGATTCAGAAATCTTTTCCGCTTCGTGGAAATGGGTGACGGCTCCAACCGTTCCTCCAACCTGATCAACGAATACATTTATTCCGTAGCACTGGACGAAGGATTTCACGTTTCCCCCACCTGCTCCAGTGACGGACACGGTCCCAAGGGATGGCGGTTTGAATCCTTCCCGGGAAAAACCATTATTATGGCTCAGGAAAAGAGCAAGGAAGCCTTTTTCGATGCCCTTTTGGCAAACCGTATGTACGCCTCCTCCACAGGCAACGTAAAGCTTTATTACTCCGTCA
>JAZOSM010000116.1:0-24235 GCA_045657125.1 Eubacteriales bacterium | reverse complement strand
AGCGGTAAGACTTCGAATTTTGGAGCTTTGCGAAGGACGAAAAATTACGGTAAATCGTTTGTCGACCTTATGCGGAATTACTCAATCTACTCTTTCCAATATTACGGGAGGTCGCAATCAAAGTACGACGATCTCCACCTTGAAAAAGATCTGTGACGGACTTGAAATTTCCATCGGTGAATTTTTCGCTTCTCCGTTATTTGAAGATTTGGAGCAAGAAATTGTATAAAAAAGAACTGCTTGTTCGAGCAGTTCTTTTTTTATGCTTGATATTCTTCCATGATTTCTAAAATGCTTTTTTTATAGAGATTTCCGCCCAAAACCGATCCGTCGGAGTCAATGGAAAGCGTTCGAATGTCCTCGGGATTTTCCGCGTAGGGATTTTTCGGGACCGTTTCTGTAAAATATTCGGAAAGATATTTTTTTGCATTTCCCTCGGGAAAGATGACGTTGCCATCACTTTCGGGAAAGCCGTCTTTTTTGAAAAGGTCTAAAATGAAGCGCGTTTTGATATTATAGGGGTTTTCGTGGGTAGGACTGACAAGCCACGCGGGCTGCAGACGAAGGGGGATGCCTGCATCTTTAGCGGCAAGAGCGAAATCCCGCACGGTTTCCATGGGAATGGTTTCCTGATGAAAGGCGTCTACCGAAAGAAGCAAATCGTTGACACCGCTTTCCGAAAGCTTCTGCACCACGGTGTATATTTTTTTCTGAGAGTGAGAAAAAAATCCGTTTGTGATGATTTGACGGTGGGGGATCCGAGCATCCCGCGCCGCGGCGATGATTTGTGCGGTGGCTTCGGGGTAGAGCAAGGGTTCTCCGCCAAAAACCATTACCGTCTTGATCTGAGCCAGCGCGGAAACCTCACCAATTGTTTTCACCGCGACATCGGGATCCAGACAGCCTGCAGAGGCGGGGTGATCCCCTTGTGAGCAATGCTTACAGTGTCCGCTGCAGTTTGCACATAATACGAATTCGATTTTTTGTAAGTTCTTTAAATAAGGATTCATTTTTTTGATCCGTGTTCTTTCTCAATTTTCAACAGGTAATTCAGGAGTGCAAGGGATCACAGGACGATTATAGCATCAATTCTTTCGTCTTTCAATAGAAAAACGGAGCTCTATGGGGAGAGTTTGGGAGTAAAAAAGAACGGCTGATCAGCCGTTCTTTTGTGTTTTATGCAAGCAGTTCCAATGCACGGTCGTGAATGGCGGTGAGAATTTTGGCAGAGAGACACTCGGTAAAGGTGACCTCGGTGCCTGCGATCTCGAGAACCATTTTGCGCACGGCGTCTTTGCCGATTTTCTTTTCCAGAGATTTTAAAAGCATACGATCCTGCAGTCCCTCGTAGAATACGACGGCGCGGAGAGATTCGATGGCGCCGTTTTCGTAAGGATATACGGAGAAAGCATCGCCGGAGGGGAAAGCGTGAATGCAATCGGTAACCTGATAGGGATTGATGGCAAATTCGGAATGGCGGGAGTAGTAGAAGTTAAAGCCCCACTGCAAAAATCCAACCGTGTCGTTCATGTAAAGCTGCAGACCCGTTACGCGGTTGCGGTAAGAGGGCATGGACATAAAGCGGTTTGCAACCAATTTTCCTTGGAGACAGCAATAGTAGCACCAACGCTCCTCAATGTCACGCTCCAGGAAGGGAACGGCGCAGTCCGTAGCGGGGACGGGGAATTCCACAAGGCCGTTGTCGAAAAATTCAATGTTGGAAAGGGCATCCATGATCTTGCAGCCCTTCAGCAAAGGCTTTACCAATTCTTTTGCTTTGCCGTAGTTGACAAAGTCGGGTTTTTGGGGATCTACGCTGGGCTCGTCGGAAATGTGGAAATAGCTGTTTTCACGAATGCCGAGTTCTTCCAGTTTTGAAAGCAAAGCGGGGAGGAATTGCTTGAGGAAGTTTGCATATTCAGCAGAGTCGGAAGCCACGTCCCAACCGAAAATACGGGTCAGTTTTCCATTGACCATCGCTTCGATTTTCGGCGTTGCACAAGCGCCCCATTGGGTGAACAGATGCGCCATTTCAAAATAGCGGATTCCGTATTTCTTGCAAAGGTCTACCCAACGCTCCAATTTTTCAAAGCCGAAAGAGTAGGACTCGCCGTCTTTTGTAATATCCACAAGCTGCATGGTCTGTCGGTATGCGCCGATGGCGGTATCCAAAGGCGGGGTGAAAATAGGGGTCAGGATCATATTGATGCCGGTGTGGGCGGCAGCTGCGATGAATTTCTCAATGAGTTTCCAATGCTTTTCACTTTGCATCTTAACGCCGAAATGCGTGGCGATACAGTCGCAGTGGAACCATTGGGTAAAGATCAGATCGGTCTTGGGAATGACCGTATCCACTACCTCGATTACCACGCGCACTTTGGCGGAGATTCCGTCTTTTGCACCCTTTAAGGTAATGCAGACAGGGTATTTGCCGGGCTCAATATCCTCGGGCAGTTCTACGGTGTACCAAAAGTTCACCAAACTATAGGTTTGGGTATAGTATTTCTGCTTTTTGATGGGATAAAGCACGTCGGGAATCAAGCCGGGCTCTTTGGTCAGGTAATCACCCGAGCAACGTTCCAGATAAGCGGGCAGTGCCATGGGCACTTGACCTACGAAAAATCCTTTGATGTATTTGGAAAGCTTGGAACGCAGGGAAAGGTAAAGACCCATTGCGCGGGGTTCTTCCTTGGAGGGGGGGTCCTGGGCTACTACCTGAAAGCTGACACGTTCACCGCGTGCGGCTTTTAATACCTTCACTTCTTCAAAGTCCGACAATTGATTGATCAGACGAACCTTTTCAAGAGAAGAAATAATTTTTGCACGAATCATAAGTTTCTCCTTTTATCGTTCTTTTTTCTATTGTAATGTCTGCGTTTGGGATTGTAAAGACTTAAACCCGTAAAAAAATATGCTTTTCTGCCATTTTTCTCAGGTGACTCAAAAATAAAAACTGCCTTCGGGCAGTTTTTGATTTTTTCTTTTTCTTCACAGTGGGAGAAAATTCGTTGCAAAAGCGGCGAATCTATGATAAAATGAAGATAAATAAATTTGCGTATAGTGTGGAGTAAATGATGAAACTGCATTTTTCTGAAGAAAAAATCGAGTCTTTTTGCGGAAACGTAGTTCCTCTTTGGCTGGAGGGGGATGAAAATTTAGCGCAGAAGCCGATTGTTTGGACCTCTGAACCGGAGGACGTTCTTTTACTGCGTACCTTTTCCCATGAGAAAGGGGAGGAGTCTGCGGCAAACGGTGTTTTGCTGACTTTGATGAAAACGGGAACGGCAACGGTTACGGCATCCCTTGACGGCGAGGAATACCACTGTCGGGTCACCGTGCGTGAAATGGTTTGCGCCAAGGACGATACGCCATTGCAGTATTACGTGGGCGATTTTCACGATCATCTTTCCACGATTCACAATCATCAGCTTTTTGCAGAGCGCGATGCAGGCTTTCCCATGGATTTGATCCGCCGCATCAAGGAAGACGAGCGTATGGATTTTGCGGTGATTTCCGACCATTCCAGCACCACCAATGACCGCGACTTTTTCAAGGGCTTTGCCGATGCAAGAAAAGAGGAATCCGAGAAAGCGGTGATTCTCCCCGGCAGTGAGTCCGAGATTACCGTTATTGAGGAGGACCGTTTCGGGATTCCTTTCAAAAATTCGGGTGAGATCGTATGCGTCAATGCTTCTCAGTACCGAAACACGCGCACTTGGGAAGCTTTTTATAAGGTTATGGAAGGATCTCCTTTTGCTGTGGGTGTTTTGGCGCATCCTTATATTGCAGGTCACGTGGTGAAAGGTATTTGGAACTTTTCCCTGCACAAGAACAACGGTCCCGAGATCCGACATCTGATCAAAGGAATTGAAAGCGGTAACGGCGGTCTTCGCCATGCAAATCCCATCAATGAGTATATGTATTCCTTGGCTTTGGATAATGGCTTTCGCGTTTCGCTTACCTGTTCCAGTGACTGTCACGCGCCCAAGTGGGGATATGATATTTTCCCCGGAAAAACGGTGATTATGGCATATGAAAAAAGCAAAGAGGCTTTTTTGGATGCACTTTTCGCCCGTCGTTTCTACGCGACGGAAAGCGGCAACGTGCGCGTGCATTACACGGTTAACGGTTTTGGCGCCGCTTCTGACTTGCCCTTGACGGATACGTATCGTTTCCACGTGAGCGCAACCCTGTTCCACGATGATCCCGCTTGCGTCCCTACCGTGTGCAGGGTGATTTCCGATTACGGTAAAATCGTAGCGGAATTTGAGAATGAGGATTTCTCCTCCTTCGATTTTGAGATCCGTTCCGAAACTGCGCGGTATTTCTATCTGCGCTTTACCGATGCCGAGGGTCGTCGTACTTGGTCTTGCCCCGTTTGGACCTCCCGTCCTTGCGATGCTCCCGACCAAAAAGAATACGTTCCTTTGAATAAAGATGACTTTACGGTTACGGAACTTGAGAGTGGAAAGGATGCATCTGTTCTGGTTAACGGCAATCCTTTGGAGAACTGGAAATCTCAGCTTCCCTCCGCTACTTATCTGATTGATATGAAAGAGGAAAAGGAGTTTTCGGCGTTTGGTCATTACAGCCCCTACGTTATTCGCAAGGAGTGTAAGGAATTGGGCGTGGATATGTGCGAATTTGTTGCACAGTTTGTCAGCAAGTATGAAATTGCCACCAGCTGTGACGGTGTTCATTTTACAACCTGTGCCCAAGGACAGCTTCGCGTTTTCAGTGGCGAGGAAATTATTCGCTTTGCTCCTCAGAAGGCGCGCTACATTCGATTCCGCGCCATCAATACCACCGGCGCAGAATGGAGAAAAGCGTATGCAGACCATCCCTTGTGGCTTGCGGAGCTGAGCGTTTTTAACTGAATTCCACGATTGATTTTAAAGTGAGAAATAACGGATGAAAAGAAAGAAAATTTCAATATCGACAACGCATATCATATTGATGAGCTTTCTGATTGCAATTTTGGTTGGTACGTTTCTGCTTTCTTTGCCCATCAGCTGGGCAGAGGGGAAGACGGTTTCCCTTGTGGATGCTTTTTTCACGGCAACGACCTCTACCTGTGTAACGGGGCTTGTGGTTGTACCTACCGTTTCCACTTGGAGCACCTTCGGACATATTGTAATTTTGATCCTGATTCAAGTGGGCGGCTTGGGTGTGATCACCATTATGTCTGCCATTATGATGATGCTTCATAAAAAAATGGGAATCGGAGACCGACTTCTTTTGCAGGATGCGTTCAATCTGAATACCCTTTCGGGGCTGATTCAATTTTTGAAAAAGGTGCTTTTGGGCACTTTTGTGGTGGAGGGCGTTGGTGCTCTCTGCTATATGACCGTTTTTATACCGAAATTCGGATTGAAAGGAATATGGATTTCGGTGTTCAATTCCATCTCGGCTTTTTGCAATGCGGGCATCGACATTATGGCGGAGAACAGTCTCTGCGACTTTGTTACCAATCCCATTGTCAATCTGACAACGGCGGTTTTGATCATCCTTGGCGGTATGGGATATATCGTCTGGTGGGACGTTTTGCGTGTGGTAAGACTTGCTCCCACCAAACGGATCAAGCTTTTCCGAGATCTATCTCTGCACAGCAAAATCGCCCTTTCCGCAAGTTTATTTTTTGTCCTTGCGGGAGCGTTTTTGATTTTTATTTTCGAATATGACAATCCCTTGACCATTGGAAATTATTCACTGTTTGACAAGATTCAGGTGTCCTTGTTCCAGTCGGTTACCACGAGAACTGCAGGTTTTGCTTCGGTACCCCAGGAGAATCTGACCAATGCATCTGCCATTGTTTGTTTGCTTTTGATGTTTATCGGCGGATCTCCCGTGGGAACGGCAGGCGGCATCAAAACCGTAACCTTCGTGGTGCTGGTAGCAGCTGCATTTTCTGCCATTCGAAACAAAGATGATACGGAGCTTTTCGGCAGACAACTTGCAAAAGAGTCCATTCACAAGGCGCTTTCCGTTACCTGTATGTCGTTTTTGATTATGTTTGCTTCCACGGTTTCGCTGTCTGCGGTGACAAATGCGGGAGCAATGGATATTTTTTATGAAACGGTGAGTGCAACGGCGACCGTCGGACTTACCCGAAATCTGACGCCGTCACTCGGTCTTGCGGGAAAACTGATTGTGATCATAACGATGTATCTTGGCAGAGTGGGGCCCATTTCGCTGGCACTTGCATTCAACAAAAAGAAAGAAAATCAAAATATGATTCGAAATCCGATCGAAGAAATCAGCGTCGGATAGGAGGAAAAACATGAGTATTCATAAATCTTATGCCGTTTTCGGACTTGGCAGATACGGCAGAGCCGTGGCAGAGGAACTTGTTAACAACGGTGTGGAAGTGTTGGCGGTAGATATCGACCAAAACAACGTCAACAGCGCCATTGAAACCATCCCCGTTTGCAAATGTGCCGACATTACGGAGCCCGAAGTGATCAAACGCCTGGGAATTTCCAACATCGACGTTGTAATCATCGCCATGGCAAGCAATCTTGAAGCCAGTGTTATGGCTTTGACCCTTTGCAAGGAGGCGGGTGTTGAAACTGTTATTGTGAAATGCGGAAACGAAATGCATCAGAAAATTTTCTACCGCGTAGGCGCAGATAAAGTAATTTTCCCCGAAAAGGAATCGGGAACACGCCTTGCAAAGAACCTTTTAACCGCAGGTTTTGCGGAAATGATCGAGCTTTCCGACGAGGTTTCCATGGTAGAGATGACCGTGAAGGAAGAATGGGTTGGCAAGAGTCTGATGGAATTAAGCCTTCGCAAAAAATATTCCGTCAACGTGGTAGCCATACGAAACGGAGAGACGATTACCACATCCGTTGATCCCGCGACCCCCCTTGAAAAGGGAATGGAGCTGATTGTCATTGCCAACACCGCAAAACTCCAAAAATTAAAGTAAAATAAGAAAGAGTTCCGATTTTTTCGGAACTCTTTTTTCAATGATTTACAGCAGGATTTCCATATCCTGCGTGAGAGCGTATTCTTTGTTCAAAAGGGTGGAGTAATAGTCGAAGGTGACTTTTTTTCCGTCCTCGGAGAAGTTCAGATACAGAACCAGTCCCGTATCTTGCTTTCCGCCGCGGATCGATCCGTCGGGGTTTTTGCCGGTATCGTAGTTCTGCGGGTCTACCATTAACTGATGCACCACGTTTCCATGCGTTCCGATTTGTGTTGAATAAACCGGAGTGGTGGCAAACACGTGACCGCACAGTACCATCAGCAGATTTTTGTGATGCTTCAGCACTCTGTCCCAAAGAACGTCGGGGGTATATCCCAAAGGATACATGGTATCGCCATCCTCCGAGGTGCGAAGCTTGCCGCTGCCGTTAAGGTAGGAATGGGTCAGAAGAATGGCAACGTGCTCGGGATATTCACCCAAAATCCGATCCAACCAATTTACTACGTTTTCCGTGGGGTTATAATCAGTGGTAACAAACAGATATTTCGTTCCGTAAATTTCCATGGTGCGATAGGAATTTACGATAGAGTTTTCGTAATGTCCTTTGACAGCACTCCAGTAAATGTATCCCTCGGGATTTTTCTTTTCGCGGCATTTCGGGTGACGGGCTTCGGAGTCACTGTAAAAGCCTCCGCAATTTTTGAATTGATCGGTGTAAGCGGGAACGTTAAAGAAATCGTCGATCATATAGTCGTCGTGGTTTCCGCGGCACAGGGAATAGGGGATCTTTGCTTCATTTAGTTGAAAGACGGCTTTTTGAGCGATTTCCCACTCTGCCGTGACAGGGGGATCTTCGTGTCTGGCGGCAAGGTTTCCGTCATTGTGATAGCTTGTATGGGTCAGATCTCCCGCGATGAAGACGTATTTCAGTTTTCGCTGTTCTGCCGTTTCGGCGATAAGCCCGAAAATCTGATCCATCTTTTTAGTGCCTTGATAGTAGTCTCCGAGGCAAATGCGTTGAGGATCTCCTACGATGGCAAAGGAAAATTTATGGTCTGTTTGAAAATTCGGCTCTGTCCAAAGCTCGGGCTCCAGGGGTGTTTCGTACGGATATTCATTCTTTTTCATAATGAAAGTTCTCCTTGAAATGAGAGGGGTTCTGTATTTTCCACGTATCACAATTGTAGCAAAAAGACTTTTAGAAAGCAAGACGTGATAGGAATAATTTTTTTGAATTCTTTTGCATAAAATGTAACGGAAGAAAAATATGTCTTTTTTGTGAAGAATTTTTGCGCGAAATATTGACATTTTTCGTGGCGTATGCTAGAGTAAAAACGTAGATGTAAGGATCTATAAACTTAATTTTTCTAAGGAGAAAAACAATGAAATTTTGTAAGAATTGCGGAACCCAATTAGAAGATGCCGTAGCGTTCTGCCCTCAGTGCGGCGCAACCTGTGAGCAGCCTCAGCAGCAGGCATATCAGCAGCCCCAGCAGCCCCAGCAGCAGGCATATCAGCAGCAGGCATACCAGCAGCCCTATCAGCAGCCTTACGCTCCTGCTCCCCGTCCCATTTCCGGTCTTGCTACCGCTGCAAAGATTTTGATGATTGTCAGCACCGTTGTAATGGGTCTGTATCTCTTTCCTTTGGCATGGTGCATCCCCATGGTTATTTCTTACAACAATAAGCTGAAGAACGGTGAGCCCGTTTCCATCGCTTTCAAAATCTGCACCCTTTTGTTTGTAAACACCATCGCAGGCGTTTTGATGCTCTGCGACAAAGACTAATTGTTACGATTTTTGAAAAAGACGGCCTTGTGCCGTCTTTTTTTGTGCAAAAAAGAGCCAAAAAACGTAAAAAAAGGCGAATTTTCGGAGAATGTTAAAAAATTGGCAATCTGTCGATTCTTGACTTGAAACATTATTTATGTTAAAATTACACGACTTTTACAAGAAATATTTGATGGAAAGGATGTGTGTTTAGGTGAAAAATAACAAAAGTGCGATCACTCGAGCGCTGTCGTTTTTGCTTTCCCTACTCATCATTTTATCCTCCGTTTCTATATCCGTATTTGCCGATGAACCCCGGTTGGCTGTTGTTACGGAAAGCTCCGTAAACGTTCGAACGGGTCCTTCCACGGGTTACTCCACCATTGGATTCAAGTTGATTGCAGGCGCTTACGTAGACGTTTTGAGCGAACATCCCGATGAAAAGGGAGAATCCATTCCGTGGTATAAGGTTTCTTTTGTAAAAGACGGTACCTCGTATCAGGGTTACATAAGAAGCGACTTGCTTCGCATCGTACCGCCTGCCGACGAAAATTTTGAGGAGCAGCTTGAGGGCTTCCCCGAGGATTATAAGCCTGCCCTTCGTCTTTTGCATCAGCTTCATCCCAATTGGAATTTCGTTCCTTATGATGCCGAATTGGATTGGTCCTACGTGCAAAGCCGCGAAAACCGTAACGGTTACAGCTATATCAACGACGGTATCAAGACTCATTATTCCACTGCCGAGGGCTGTTATAACCCCTCTACGGGTACGTATATCGTCAAAGAGGGTACCAACTGGTATCAAGCGCATCCCGATACCGTTGCCCATTTTATGGATCCCAGAAACTTTTTGACGGAAAACGATATTTTCCAGTATGAGCTGTTGGCCTTCTCACCCGCTACGCAAACGGAGGCAAATATTGCCAAAATGATGGAAGGCACCTTCATGGAGGGCAAGTATACCACCAACGCCGCAGGAACCCGCATTTCCTACGCAAGAGCCTTTTATGAGGTTGCGGTAGAGGCAAACGTCAGCCCCTTTCACTTGATTTCCCGTTGCATTCAGGAGGTTGGCTGGGACGGAAACGGCTGTAGCTTGGGAACGTATTCCGGCTACGTCGGATATTATAACTTTTTTAACATCGGTGCTCACGATGGCGCTACGTCCGGTATGCGCTATGCCAAGGAACAGGGATGGAATACTGCGTACAAGGCGATTCTCGGCGGTGCCAAGCTCATCGGCGAAAAATATATTGCCGTCGGTCAGAATACGCCCTATTTCCAAAAGTTTAACGTAATCAACAAAAACAACGTTGGTTCCCATCAGTATATGACCAATATTGCTGCCGCCCGTGACGAGGGCAGAATTCAGCGGAGAAAATACAATTCCCTGGGAATGATGGAAACGGCGTTTACCTTTACAATCCCGATTTACGATAATATGCCCCTGGTTGCCTGTATGCAGCCCCCTGCAAGCGGCAGCTTGAACAACTATCTCGGAGGTCTTTGGGTAGAGGGCTACGAGCTGACGCCCGAATTTGCTTTCCAGGATACCTTTGAAAACGGACGGACGTCATACAGCGTGTCTGTTCCCAAGGACATCTTTTCCTTGAACGTTGTGGCAGCTCCTGCCTCTACTTTGGCAACGGTTTCCGGAAACGGCGAGTATTTTCTCGAAGACATTAACGGAAGCATCACGGTCACCTGTACCAACGACAAGGGATCAAAGAGAAAATATACCATTAAGGTGAATTTGCTGGAGCCGGAAGATCCGCCGGATCTGCCGAGTATGGATTCTGTTTCCGGTACGACGGGCGAATGCACCTGGATTTTGGAAGGAACGGTGCTGGCAATTTACGGAACCGGTCCAATGGGCTTTTACACAGCGGATTCTCCTGCCCCTTGGGGTACCGCCATCACGGCAGTTGCCATTGAAAGCGGTGTTACTTCCATTGGTGATCGTGCCTTTGCAGGATGTACGGAGCTGACGGACTTAAAGCTTTCCGCAACCGTAACGGAAGTCGGCCCCGCTGCATTTGCTTCCTGTTCGAGTCTTGCAACCGTTTCCTACGAGGGTATCTTGACCGATCGGGAGAAAATCTCCATTGGTTCAGACAACGAGCCTTTGATGAATGCTACCTGGAAATATGACGTTTGTATGGGCAATTCCGAAACGCAAACCCACGTGTATGACAACACCTGTGATGAAATTTGTAATGCGTGCGGTATAAAGCGAACGATTTCTCATGCCTACGCCAACGCCTGCGATACCACTTGTGACGTGTGCGGTGCTGAGAGAACGGCAGGTGCTCACGTATATGACAACACCTGTGACGCCGCTTGTAACGTGTGCGGCGCTACCCGTAATCCCGAACACGCGTACTCCAACGCCTGCGATACCACTTGTAATTTGTGCGGAGGGGTGCGTACCACAAAGCACTACACCAAAGTAAAGGTTGATACGACCGCTCACACGAAAACAAACGACAGCACCTATCCCTTTACCCAGTCGGGAGAATGGACCGTTTCCACCAATAAGACCAAGAGTACCACCTCTGTCTATACCATCACCGCGCGGCACGATTGTGAATTGAAACTGGATTACAAGGTATCCAGTGAGAAAAATTACGATAAACTGTACGTGAAAAAAGGCTCTGCAGAGCTGGACGTTATTTCAGGTGAGGCGGAAAAGAGTATGACCGTTTCTCTTTCCAAGGGCGAAACCCTTACCGTTTCCTATTCCAAGGACGGCAGAACGGACGGCGGCTCTGACTGCGGTTCCTTTAAGATTGCCTGTACCTGCACCGGTGAGAAAGAGGTTCTTTCCGATACCTTAAGTCCCACCTGCTCTCAAGCGGTTGTGTGCACCCGTTGTAATGCGGTTGTGAAAAACGTAGCTCCTCACAGCTACGACGATGCCTGCGATACGGCTTGTAACGTGTGCGGTGCAACTCGCACCCCTGAGCACTCCTACGACAACGCTTGTGATAAAACCTGTAATTTGTGCGGAGCGGTGCGAACCACGCAGCACTATACCAAAGTAACCGTTCCCGCGACTTCTCATACTGCGGTAAACGATAGCACTTATCCCTTTACCCGTTCGGGAGAATGGACCGTTTCCACCAACAAGACCAAGAGTACTACCTCTGTTTATACCATCACCGCACAGCACGATTGCAAACTGAAACTGGATTACAAGGTATCCAGCGAGGCAGAATACGATAAGCTGTACGTGAAAAAAGGCTCTGCGGAACTGGACGTTATTTCCGGTGAAGCAGAAAAGAGTATGACCATTTCTCTTTCCAAGGGCGAAACCCTTACCGTTTCCTATTCCAAGGACGGCAGAACGGACGGCGGCTCTGACTGCGGCTCCTTTAAGATTACCTGTTCTTGCACCACGGAAGAAGAAGTTCTTTCCGACAGCTTGAGCCCCACCTGTTCTCAGGCAGTTGTATGTACCCGTTGCAACACGGTTGTGAAAAACACGATTCCTCACAGTTATGACAACGATTGCGATACGGCTTGTAACGTGTGCGGTGCGACCCGAACCCCTGCCCACAAATACGGCGAGGCTGATGGGATTTGTACCGTTTGCGGTGCTGAAAGACCGCCTTATGTCCCCGGTGATTTGGACGGAGAAGAGGGAATTACCATAAACGATGCCATCTATCTTCTGTTCCACGTAAATTTCCCTGAAGTCTATCCCGTGGATCAGCCTGTAGATTTCGACGGAAACGGAACGAAGGATATGAGCGATGCCATTCATCTTTTGTTCCACGTAAATTTCCCTGAAGTCTATCCCTTATCTTAAAAAAAGAAAATGCGATTGAAGTTTTGATGCTTCAATCGCATTTTTTCATAATGCTTTTAGTCGAAAATGATTTTTTTGGGTTTGTTGATAATGTGCTCGATGATACGGCTGGCAAGTCCGTGGTCGTAGTAGCGTTCCCATTCCAATTCGTATGCGCCCATTTGATCAAAAAATACCTTGGAAAGTTCTACGGCGCGGAAATTGTGTCCCAGCGCTTTTTCTACCAAAATTTCGGAATAGATTTTGCAGTATTCCGCGTGAACGGAAAGCAGTCTCCAGGAAATCGTCTGGGGACGGGTGGGGCAGGTAAGGTGCTTTGCCGCGAGAGCTTTTTCTTCGGCACACAGCTCGGCAATTGCCGCAAGACGGGGTGCGCGTTCGGGATCGTAATAAAGGGATACGGCTTTGTTTTTGCTCTTGGTTCCTTCCATATAAGCAAAATCGAAGGCGGCGGTAATGCGGGAAAGCAGACTTTCCGCTTCTTTCCAATCTTCGCCGTAAATATGGGAGAAGTAATCCGCTTTTACTTTTTCATAATCACAGTCGCGATTCATCAGCGTTTCTGCGTAGATATAAACAGGGAAGGCGTTGGGGAATCCGCTTCTTTGAGAGCCGTCCTCTACGTAGCCCCCGAGACCTGCAAAGCGTAGACTTCGCACATCCTCGTACAGGCGTTTTGCCAAAGCAAGTCCGCCCGGATCTAGGAACTGATGACGCCAGAAGTGGTATTCGTAAGAGAAGGAGGGACCGTCCCAAACCTTTTGCCAAGCGCGCAAATGGGCAAAGCTTTGTTCCGTGGTGGGAGATTTCCAGTTGTTGCGTACGTAGGCGGGAGCTTCGGGAAGAACGGTATTTTCGTCAATGCTGGACAGGTAGTTTCTTGAGATGGGAGCATAGAGCATAGAGAAGCGCTCGGGATTGCGGATTCGTTCCGTTTCGGGAGCAAACATGGTGTCGGTGTATGCGATAAAGACGATGCGGGTATCCAGCGATTTTGCCCGCAGTTTTTCGTCGATCTCGTTCATGAGTATAATGTACCAGTCCGAGGGGATTTTCTTGACGCATTCTTCGCACTCGCAGTGGTTATTGCTTCCGTCGGAAAGCCAAACGTGAAGGTAATCCACGTTACGATTCTTTTCGGCATATTCTGCCACGGAATCTGCAATTCTGCTGCGCACGTCGGCACGGGACATACAAACGTTGGTGAAAATGGGAGCATTTTTGAGAAAGTCCCGTTTTCCGTTGACCAGAGCGAGAACCTTTTTCTGCTCCGGGGTATAGCCGGACAGGTCGAAGTGGTTATCTACCGAGTTGATTCCGGGAAAGCCGAAGGGAATGCTGGTCCATCCGTGACCCATATCGTGGAACATAAGACCGCGTTTTGAAATCTCTGCTTCGCACTGACGCTTCCATTGCAAAATCTGCTGATCGGAAACGGGCTCAGGGGCGCGGTGCGCATTGCTTCGATGGGTATAATAGCGGTTGTAATAACCGTTGGGGATTGCCCACTCCAGCATATACACGTTCATTTCAAGCTTGGCGTAATAGTCGGCACACTCCAGCATACAGGTCTGACTTTCACTGCCCTCGTTGCAAAAGCCGCGGAAGCGGTGGTCAGCCATTTTGTGATAAGAGACAGGCTCGATTTCCTTGAGGGGAACGTGGTCTCCGTCCACGCCGGGATAAAGCCAACGACAGCCGTTTTCCCGCAGAAAACGATACACGGCAAACAGTACGCTTCGGGGATTGGAGCCTGCGAGAATACCGCCCTTGGTATCGGTTTCCACGTGAATTACGTCGTCAAGTTTGGTATCTTCTCCCTCAAAGGGAAGACCGAAATCTTCCAAAAGTCCGAGACGAAAGCCCTCTTTTGCTTCGGGGTCATAGAGAATATCAATATCACCGCATTCGGGCATCATCATTCTCAAATATTTTTTCAGTTCTTCTGCCGCGTGATCCAAAACGTGATCGGCGCGCAGTTTTTTAATTTGAAGCATCACAACCTCCAAAGGTGTTTTTTTCATTATACTTTCTTTTGAGATCTCTTTCAAGACTTTTTTGAATTTATTCCGTCTTGAATTTTTTTATTCCCGTGTTATAATGAATGAAAAGAATCTATGAAAAAAACAACGGAGGGAAAAATGATTTATTTGATTTCGGGTGCATCCCATGCGGGAAAAACCCTTCTTGCGCAAAAATTGGTGGAAAAATACCACTTTCCCGCCTTTTCCATCGACCACCTGAAAATGGGCTTGATTCGCAGTAAAAATACTACCCTTACGCCTCTTTCTCCTGATGAAGAATTAACCGAATACCTTTGGCCCATTGTCCGCGAAATGATAAAGACCGCGCTTGAAAATAAGCAAAATCTTATTGTGGAAGGCTGCTACGTTCCCGTAGAGTGGAAAAAGGATTTTTCTCCCGAGGAGCAAAAGCAGATTCGTTCTTATCTCTTGATTATGAGCGAGAACTATATCCGTACCCATTTTGCGGATATTCAGTCGTACGCCTCGGTGATCGAAAATCGCCTTTGTGACGATTATTCCTTGGAGGAGGCGCTTCGGGATAACGGAGAGCTTCTTGCAAAAGCCAAGGCGGCAGGCGCGGAATATATCCTGATTGATAAAGAGTATAAGATCAACTTGGAGTAAAAGGGCTTGTATATAGAGCTTGGTGGAAAAAGCAAAAGCGCTCTGAGAAAAAGCCTTGGCGCTGATCACAAAGATCACCGCAAAAGAAAATACGAAATAACCCATAAGCAAAAAAACTGCAATCTGTGATTGCAGTTTTTTTATTTGTTGTGTAAAAGGGAGATCTGTTTGCGGATTTAAATGCGTTTCAAAAAATCGTCGGCTTCCTTGTGGCTTTTGAAGACGACGATCTGCTTTTCTTCTTGGTATTTTTCAAGCAAAGCGTAGATTTTCGGCAGAGAATGCTTGGCAAAATCTCGGATAAAGCCTTCGAATTCGGGGTCCAATTCCGTTTCGAGCCAAGGCAGGTCATAGCGCCCTTTTCCGATTCGTTCGGTTGCGCCTTGCAGACAGACCTCGGTGGGCAGATCAAAGAGAAAAACCGTGTCGCATTCCTGCAATCGCATTTCAATGGTTCGGTTGTAATTTCCGTCGATGATCCACGCATTTGTGGAAAAGATTTCCGCCATCCGCCGATCGAAATCTTCTCTTGTGATGTGGGTTTTATCGGGTTTGTGCCAAATTGCATCCAGATGATACAGGGGCAGAGCCGTGATTTGATTCAGCCTTTCGGAAAAGGTCGTTTTACCGCTTCCGGGACAGCCGATCACAATGATCTTTTTCATTTTTTTACCTTGTACAGAAAACATTCAGCATCGTGGGAATAGATTGCCCCGATTGCCTGCAGATAGGCGTAAATGACGGTAGAGCCTACGAATTTCATTCCACGTTTTTGCAGGTCCCGCGAAACGGCATCAGAAAGGTCGGAGGTGACTTTCCCCGTTTCATACAGAATTTCGCCCTTTGTAAACGTGTTTAAATAGGCTCCGAAAGAGCCGAATTCCTCGGCAATGCTTTTGAAGATTTTGCTGTTTTCAATGCTTGCGAGAATTTTTAATCGGTTTCGGATAATGCCTTTGTTTTCCATAAGCTCTGCGATTTTCCCTTGGTCGTAGTTGCAGACTTTACTACGGCAAAATCCGTCGTAGGCAGTGTGAAAATTCTCTCGCTTATTCAGGATGCATTCCCAGGAAAGCCCTGCCTGAAAGGATTCCAAAATCAACATTTCGTACAAATACGATTCTTCAAAATTGAAAACGCCCCATTCGTTGTCGTGGTATTCTACGTACTTGGGGTTCTTTGGATTGCACCATGTGCATCGCTTTTTGTCGGGCATGGTTTTAAGGGACAAGATTTTCCAGAATTTCCAGAAATTCTGATTTTTCTCCTTCCGTGGCGTTTGCTAATTCTCTCATAAGCATTGCATACTCATCTTCGTCCAGCGTATCAAGCAGTTCAGGATATTTTCCTGCCAGAATATCGGAGAATACCCGGTTGTACTCCTTGTTTTTCAGTTGATGCAAAAGCTCCTCGTATCTGCCGGAGGAAAGCTCGATCAAAAAATCCTCGTATTCGTCACCCAGCGCATTCTTAATGGCGGGCACAAGGGTGGAAACCGCCTGCGAGTAATTTCCTTGTAGAATGCTTGTCGCAATTTCCGCAACCTGATAAACGCTGTTGAACTGTGTTCCGAACGTTTGGTTAATCTTCGGGAGAAAGATTCCGAGGACGGTGGAAACGATTAGCAAGGTGATCAAAACGGTGGCAATAAACTGCGTTATTATAATTGCTAAGGTAGCACCGGAGAAATTTTTAATATTTTTATTTTTGGAGGAGAAAAAGAAAATAATGGCGGCGATGAGACCGATGAAAGGAATTCCAAACAAAAGGATCAGTCCCACGAAAGTCCAAAATCCAACAGGGCGGCTTTTTTCCTTGGGAGAGACGGTCATTTCCGCATGGTAAATCGGCGCGGCTTTTTCTTGGGTAATAGTATTTTTTTGTTCGTCCATAATGATTCTCCTTTTTGAAATGAGACATGTTTAAGGATGTTGTTTGCGGGTAAACAAAAAAGCTCCTTTGTCGGTAGACAAAAGAGCTTTTTATCTGGTGGAGCATAGGGGACTTGAACCCCTGACCCCAACACTGCCAGTGTTGTGCGCTCCCAACTGCGCTAATGCCCCGTAAACTGACTATAATATACAATACCGTATCGTAGTTTGTCAAGAGTAATTTTCAAAAAGCGGGATAGGGCATCTGCATACCTTTGCAATCAATATCCCCGTTTTGCGGAGATATTGATTGTTTTTTGAAATCCGATTTGTTTTCCGAGTATGTTTTGTTTCTTGGCAATTACGGTTCCGTCGGAATAGCAAAAGTTATCATCTTTTGCTCTCCTTGTATTTACGTATATATTACAGAACCGGCAAGCCCAGATCATATTTCCAGGTGAGAATGCGGGCAACGGATTTTTCGATTTGCTCGCGGGAAAGCTCACCGTTTTGAAAAGCTGTCAGGACGGCTTTATACTGCGTTTTGTATTCTGCACTGCAAAGCAGGTCGACACCTGCTTTTGCCGCCATTACGGCGGAGTCTCCCGTGCCGTAACGGGAAGTGATTGCGCTCATTACCAAATCGTCGGTCATAATGACGCCGTCAAAGTCCATATCCTCTCGCAGATACGCTACGACCTTGGGAGAAAGCGATGCGGGCAAGGTGTCGTCCAAGCAGTTGATGATGGTATGGCTGATCATAATGCTGTCACAGCCTGATTGGATGCCGTATCGGAAGGGAACAAGGTCATTTGCTTCCAGATACTCCAGCTCCCGTTTGTCAACGGCAATTCCTACGTGGGTATCTACGTTATTGGCATAGCCGGGGAAGTGCTTTAAGATGCCGCCCATTTGTTGTTGCTGCATCAGTTCCACCACGGCGGAGACGTACTCGCCCGTTTTTTCGGGAGTATCACCCAAAGAACGCTTGTACATAAAAGCGCCTTCTTGCGTACTGATATCGCATACGGGTGCAAGGTTCACGTTGAAACCTATGTCTTTTAACAGGAGGCATTTTTCGGTTTCTACGGTCAGTACGTTGGAAAGACCGCCTTCTTCGTACAGAGAACGGGGAGAGGGGAAGCGCTCACTTCGAAACTGAGAGAATTTGCTGACGCGGACTACGGTTCCGCCTTCTTCATCCACGGCAATCAAAAGGGGAATTTTTGACGCCGCCTGATAATCCGAGATTTTTGTGCGAAGGCTTTCGGGTGTTTCGTTTTGAATGTTATTGGCAAACAAAAGGAATCCGCCGGGGTGGTATTCCCCCACTGTATTCAGCGCGGTGGTATAGTCGGGGCACCGCACGAGAAACAGTTGCCCGATCAATTCTTCGTCGGTCATGGCGTTTATGATGGGGGAGGGGTCGAATTTGTTTTCCTCCTCGGTTTTCGTTGGAATTGCTTCCTTGGGGGTTGAGATGCTTTCAGTGGCGGTAGCGGTTTCTCCGGCAGACTGATCCGTTTCCACACTGTTTTGGCATCCGCAAAGCATAAGAGCAAGAGCAGTTATAAAAAATAAAATCCGTTTCATTATGCAGGTTCCTTTTTCGTAATGATTGCATTATAACACGGTGAAACTGAAATCGCAACGGCTTTTTAAGAAACGCTCTTGGTGCTGCGGTACAGGTGAAGAATTCCCGATACCAAGCTGATTCCGATGGCAAGGCCCAGGGTGGTGTAGATAGTTTGTGTTCCGTGGTAGCGAAAAAGCTGCCAATCGCGGGAAACCGCCGCGTCCATGGTGCGATACAAAGATCCGCCGGGGATCATCGGAATTAAAGCGGTAATGTAAAAAACGGTGGAGGGGGATTTGAAAACGCGGGCTAAAACTTCCGCATAGATCTGACAGGCGGCGCTTGCCGCAAAATTGGCAAGGAACAGGTGGGGCGTCAGACATTCGAAAAAGAGCAGATAAACGCCGCAGCAGATCACGCCTCCCACCGCGCAGGGAAAGAGCTTTTTCTTCTGCACGTTGAAAATCAGGGCAAAGCCCAGAGAACCGAAAAAGGAAGTGATAAGTTGAGTGAGAATCATAGATCTTACCTCCCGCAAATAAGCAGTGCCAAAATGAATCCCGCTGCCAGACAGCTTGCGCGCAGGAGACATTCCAAAAGCTTGGTTACGCCGGAGATGGTATCACCGATGAGCATATCCCGTACTGCCATGGTGGTGGCAATTCCGGGAACCGTCAGCATAATATCACCGATGATAATCTTATCGATATGCATGGGGAGAAAGAACAGTGCTTTTGAAAGGAAAACGGCACAGCACCCGGTCAAAAAGGACACGGCAAAAAGGAAAAAATCCTGATTGGGAAAGCGTGCGGCGATTTTTCGCTGGAAAAAGCAAACCAAAATTCCGAGACAGGCGGAAAAAATTCCGTCCCAAATACCACCCCCGAAAAATACGGCAAAAGCTCCTGCAGCCACGGCCGATCCGAGATATTGACGCCGGGGCATGGGGGCCTGTCGGCAAATGTTTTGCAGCTTTGATTCAAATTCCGAGAGAGAAAGATGCTTATCTACGCATTCGCGGCTTAAATCGTTGAGCATTTTGAGTTTGGTAAAATCTGTTTCACCGCTTCCGCCGATGCGTCGGGTTCCCGTGAATTCCGCGTCCTCAAATCGAAGCGTCAATACGAGACTTGCGGTAATGGCAAAGACCTCGGTTCGCACCGCGCCGAAGGAGGAACCGATGCGGCTGAGGGAGTCCTCCACACGGCTGATTTCCGCCCCGCACGCCATCATGGCTTCTCCGAAATTGAGAAAAACAGGGACCAAAGAGTCTCTTTTTATCTGTTCCATACAATCTCCTGATGTTTGTGAATTTACCATACTATTATAACGGTTTCTCACAGAAAGAAAAAGTAGGTTTTGAAATTTGTTCCCGCAATTCTTTTCTTTTTTTTGCTGTTTTCCCGTATTTTTTTCTGTTTGGGGGAAAAGGGCGTTTTCTTGGTAAGAACCCATTACAAAAACGGGCATATATTGACAGCGGAAAGGCATTTTTTTACCCTTTTCCATAGCCGAACAAGCATATTGTACAAGACCTTTGCAAACTGCTGAAACAAATTTTTTCGTTATTTGCCAAAAAGCCAAATTTTCGCACTCATTTTTGGAGAAAACATTGACAATACGGGGATTTTGTGATACCCTAAATATGTGATAGAGGTGCACTTAATCAAGAGTAATTTTCTTATTTTTACAAGCTGCCGAGGCTTGGAAAATGAAAGGGATGGGTGCCGAAGCGGCTCTCATTCGGACGGAGAGTTTGCTGGCAGCCGGGAATAAGATCTCTGCTGTTGTCGCAGGTATTGCGGAGCGCTATCCGATCTCTCGAAAGTGGTTTACTTTGTGTTCGGAGACGGTAGCTGTTCGGCAGCTGCCGATTTTTTTAGAGAAAGGATATGCTATGAAAAATACTATTTTCCGCGGTGCAGCCACGGCGATCATTACCCCTATGAAGCAGGACGGTTCGGTGGATTACGAAGCGTTCGCCCGTTTGATCGAATTTCAGATTGAAGGCGGAATCAGCGCCATTGTTGTTTGCGGTACTACCGGTGAAGCCGCTACGCTTTCTACCGAGGAGCATATTGCCGTTGTTCGCTACTGCGTTGAAAAGGTTGCGGGCAGAGTCCCCGTTATTGCAGGTACCGGCTCTAACGATACCGCTTACGGTCTCGAATTGAACCGCCTTGCATGTGAGGCAGGCGTTGACGCACTTTTGATGGTAACGCCTTACTATAATAAAGCAACTCAAAATGGTTTGTACGAGCATTTCAAGCGTATGGCAGATGCCTCGACCAAACCCATTATTCTCTACAACGTTCCTTCCAGAACCGGTTGTAATATTCAGCCCCAGACGGTTGCGCGTCTTGCCGAGCATCCTATGATCGTAGGCGTAAAGGAAGCAAGCGGTGATCTTTCTCAGGTTGCAACCATTGCCGCGCTTTGCGGTGACAAGATTGATATTTATTCGGGAAATGACGATCAGATTCTGCCCGTTCTTTCCTTGGGTGGCGCAGGTGTTATTTCCGTTCTTTCCAATCCTTGCCCCGCCGAGACCGAAGCAATTTGTCAGAAGTTCTTTGAAGGTGATTTTGAAGGTGCAAAGCAGCTGCAGCTTCGTTATCTGAATATGGTTCATCTGCTGTTCTGCGAAGTGAATCCCATTCCTGCAAAGGCTGCTATGTGTGCAATGGGCTATGGTGAAAACGCCCTTCGTTTGCCCTTGACTCCCATGGAAGAAAAAAATCAAAAAGCTCTGCTGGAGGAAATGAAAAAGCAGAATATTTTGGCTTGAGGTGATCGATATATGTTGAAAGTGGTTAAATTCGGCGGAACCAGTCTTGCATCGGCGGAACAGTTTCGCAAAGTGCGTGATATTATTCTCGCAGATAAAAATCGTCGTTACGTTGTAGCAAGCGCCCCCGGCAAACGTTTTTCTGCCGACATTAAAGTAACGGACTTGCTTCTCTCCTGCTATCGCTTGGCGCGTGAGGAGGAAAACTTTGACGAGCCTTTCAATCAGATTTGCGACCGTTTCCGTGAAATTATCAAGATTCTCGGGGTCGATCTGTCTTTGGAAAGTGATTTTGAAAAATTTCACGAAAGAGTCCGTAAGGGAGCAAGCGAAGCGTACATTGCTTCCCGCGGTGAGCATTTTAACTCCAAGATTCTTGCAGCCTATTTGGGCTTTCCCTTCGTAGAAAGCGCCGAAGTTATTGTTTTTGATAAAAGCGGCCGTCTTCTGGAAGAAGAAACCAACGAAAAAATCGCTGCAAAATTGAGTCAGTATCCTTACGCGGTATTGCCCGGCTTCTACGGCGCTACCGAGTTTGGCGACGTTCGTATTTTCTCCCGCGGCGGATCGGATATTACGGGTTCTTTGGTTGCCCGTGCCGTGAAAGCGGATTTGTATGAAAACTGGACAGACGTTTCCCTTCTTTTGATGGCGGATCCCCGCATCGTGGATCATCCTCGCTCCATGGAATTCGTAACCTATCGCGACCTGCGCGAGCTTTCTTACATGGGTGCCAGCGTGCTCCACGAGGATGCGATTTTCCCCGTTCGCAGAGAGGGTATTCCGATCAATATTCGTAATACCGACGAGCCGAATCACGTCGGTACCATGATCGTTGAGCAGGCAGAAAAGAGCGTTGGCATCGTTACCGGTATTGCAGGTAAAAAAGGCTTTGGTGCCATTTACATCGAAAAAGGTATGATGAACAACGAGCTTGGCTTTGGCAGAAAAGTTCTTTCCGTCTTGGAAGAAAAGGGCATCAGCTTTGAGCATTTCCCCAGCGGTATTGATACCATGACCGTTGTTGTGGACCGTGCGGCGCTGTTTGGACACGAAAACGAGCTGATTCACGCCTTGCAGAAGGCTGTTAACCCCGATCATATCCATTTGGTTGAGGACCTTTGCTTGATTGCCGTGGTAGGACGTGGCATGATGGGTAACCCCGGTACGGCGGCAAGACTGTTCAATGCGCTTGCGAAAGAGAAAATCAATATCCGTATGATTGACCAGGGTTCTAGTGAGTTGAATATTATCGTCGCTTTAGAGGAGAAGGATTACGAGAAGGCAATTTGTGCCATCTATTCCGCTTTTGCCGACTTAAATTAAAGGAATTGTATGATTTGTGAAAATTTGACTGTCGTTTCCGATAGACTTTTGTTTGCAGGCAGAGACCTAAAAGCGCTTGCGGACAAATACGGAACCCCTTTGTACCTGATGGACGAGGAGCGAATCCGTGAAAAGTGCCGTATTTATCGTCAGGCGATGCTGGAGGCTTTCGGTGAGAATGCAATGCCCGTTTACGCCAGCAAGGCTTGTTCCTTCCGCAGAATATACGAGATTATGCGGGAAGAAAATATGGGTGTAGAGGTGGTTTCCCCCGGTGAAATTTACACGGCGAAAATCGCGGGTGCCGATCTTACGCAAAGCTATTTTAACGGAAACAATAAAACCGATTCTGACATTGCTTTTGCAATGGATTGCGGCGTTGGCTTTTTCGTGGTTGACAACGAGGAGGAGATTGACGCCATTGGTCGGATTGCCGTTGAAAGAGGCATCAAGCAGAAGGTTCTGCTTCGCATAACTCCCGGTATTGATACGCATACCTACGAGGCGATTCAAACGGGTCAGGTGGATTCCAAATTCGGATCCGCCATTGAAACCGGCCAGGCGATGGCGATCACGAAAAAGTCTCTTGCCACTGCAGGGGTTGAACTCGTGGGATTCCATTGCCACGTGGGAAGCTTGGTATTTGATTCCGATACGTTTCTCCGTTCTGCGGCAATTATGTTTGAGTATATGCACGAGGTTCGCCTTGAGACGGGCTTTGTTGCTGAGGAGCTTTCCCTGGGCGGCGGCTACGGTGTTCGCTATACCGAGGAGGATCCCGAACTGGATTTGAGAGAGAACATTCTTCAGGTGGGCAGGGAAGTGGAGCATCTTTGCAAGACTTATTCTTATCCCCGTCCGAAAATGATTCTTGAGCCCGGCAGAAGCATTGTTGCCGATGCGGGTTTGACTCTTTATACCGTGGGTACGGTGAAAAGCATCCCCGGTTATAAGACCTATGTTTCCGTAGACGGCGGTATGACCGATAATCCCCGCTTTGCTCTGTACGGTGCGATTCATTTGCCCGTGCTTCCCGAAAAAATGGGAGAGACGGCAGATATGGTTTGCTCCGTGGTAGGCCGTTGCTGTGAAAGCGGCGACATCCTTTGCGAGGGAGCGAAATTGCCTTCCACCGTGAAGCGCGGAGATCTTTTGGCAGTGCTGACTACCGGTGCGTATAACTATTCCATGGCATCCCATTACAACAGGATTCCGAAACCGCCCGTGGTGATGCTGTCTGCCGAAAAGGACTATGTGGCAGTTCGCCGCGAGTCTTATGAAGACCTGACAAAATTTGACGTATAAAACCATCCGCTGAGGCACCTTTCGAAAGGAAGGTGCTTCAGTTATTTTTTGCATGAAAAAACGGAGACACTTTGCAAAGCATCTCCGTTTCGGAAAAAATTTTCTTTTTTTGTTTATGCGATTACGTCGGCGTCGCCGCGGCGAACTGCTTCGAAATCATCTTCGATTTCAGCAAGATTGGTGAATTCTTGAGCAATTTCTGAAGTG
>JAZOSM010000115.1:0-12274 GCA_045657125.1 Eubacteriales bacterium | reverse complement strand
GATTTCGTATTCGCCGGAGGAGGAGATTCTGGAGAGAGTCTCGCCACAACCGTTTACGTGTACCCAGTTGTTAAATCTTTCGCCGATGTAACCGAAACGGTCCTTGCCAACGGACAGAGCGCCGTCACCATCAAGGTCCTTAGCGGTGTTAGCCATGATCTCATACATAAGATCGATGGTCCATCTGCCTTCTTCAACCTCTTTGTAGAGGTTCAGGTCGGGCTTGTATTCTTCGACCCAGTCCTTGTTAAAGAACATGATCCAAGCAGCTCTGTCGTCCAGAGTAACGCCGTCGCCGTTTACGAAGAAGATCTTACCGCCAACGTTCATACCGATCATACCGTTGGGATCCCACCAAGCCTTTTCAAGGTCGATGTTTTCCAACAGGGACAGGTCGGCAACCAAGTTAGCAGCTGCAAGGGTTCTAAGACCCATTGCGGTGTGAACGAGGATGTCTGCAACGTACTCGCCTGCGATCAGGGGCTCACGAACTGCGCTGGAAACGTTGGACTGTCTGTCTTCAACGATGGTGCAGTTGTACTTCTCCTGAAGCTGAGAGTTACGAGCAAATACGGCGTCGTTTACTTTATCGCCGTTGGGAGCCTCAGCGTAAACTTCGTTAACGGAAAGGTGAGCAGAAGTAGTGCTTCTTACCACAAAACGAAATTCGTGACCGTTGAGGTTTTTGACCTCAGCATCATATACCTTGCTGGTATCTTCGGTTTCACCCTCAACAACGCTGCCAGCGGCACCGCCGTCCTTTTCTCCATCCTTGGAGCAGGAAACCAAAAATACGGAGCAAAGCATAACGAGAGCCAAGATCAAGCAAAGGATTCTTTTTGCTTTCATTTTCTTTCTCCTTCAAAAGATATTTGCCTAATTTAGGCTGTGTACATTCTAGCACACTTTTTTCAAAAAGGGAAGCCTTTTTTTATAATTTACAATCTTATCACAACTTTTCATTTTTTTGCTATTTTATACATTTTTTTCTTGTGTATTTTGAACAAAAAAATGGCTTTTTCACGAAGAAAAAGCCTAGTTTTTTCGAAGAATTATCGCTTGCCCGTGCTTCCGAATCCGCCTTCGCCGCGAACCGTATCGGAAAGCTCCTCACATTCCTGAAAATCCGCCTTCAGAAAAGGGGCAATTACCAGCTGTGCAACACGCTCTCCGTTTTCAATCGTCTGCGCTTCACCGCTGTGATTATGGAGCGCCACGCGAATCTCTCCGCGGTAGTCGGAATCGATCACACCCACCTTGTTGGCAGGCGCAAGCCCTTTTTTTACACCCAGACCGCTTCTGGCGTAGATAAATCCTCCGTAGCCTACGGGAATCTCCATGGCAATGCCCGTATGCAAAAGCACCGTTTCTCCGGGGGATATGGTGCATGGCTCATCCAGCAGTGCGTACAAATCCGCACCTGCGGAAAAATCACTGCCGTAAGTCGGGATTTTCGCTCCCTCCAATAGCTTTTTCACTGCAATTTTCATAAGCTTCTCCTCACAAATTTCTTTTCATTTATATTCTAGCATCCGAAAAATTTTCCGTCAAGAAAAAAAGCATCCGAAGATGCTTTTTTCACATTTTTATTTCGTTTTCTTTTGAAGGGCGCGAATCACCAGAAGTGTGCCGATCATCAGCGCAATACCTACGGGCAAGGCAATCCAGGCATTGGGAACAAAGCCCGCCAGAATATAGGTTGCGAAAGATACGCCTGCAACGGTCAATGCATAAGGAAGCTGTGTGGTTACGTGGTTCAAATGGTTGGACTGACTTCCTGCAGACGCCATAATGGTGGTATCGGAAATGGGACTGCAGTGGTCACCGCAAACTGCACCCGCCATACAAGCGGAAATGGCAACTACCGTCATATTGTCGTTGATACCGCCGAACACGGACAAAACGATGGGAATCAAAATGCCGAAGGTGCCCCAGCTGGTACCGGTTGCAAAGGAAAGACCGACGGCAATCAAGAAGATGATCGCAGGCAGGAATGCCTGGAATCCTGCGGCGCTTCCCTCTACCAAAGAGGAAATGAAGATCTTTGCACCGAGAGAATCGGTCATCGCCTTTAAGGTCCACGCGCAAATCAAAATCATAATGGCGGGAACCATTGCCTTAAAGCCTTCGGGGATGGATTCCATACACTGCTTGAAGGAAATGACTCTTCTGATCAAGAAGTACAAAACGGAAACGATTACGGAAACAAAGGAACCGTACAAAAGTCCGACGGAAGCATCGGAATTGGAAAATGCGATGATAAAGTTCTTATAGCCCTCGGAGGAAGCATCGAAAAATCCGCCGGAGTAGATCATACCTACAACGCAGGCAAATACCAGAAACGCTACGGGGAAAATCAAATCAATTACCTTACCCTTGGGATTGGCATCCTTGCCATCGGTAACGGAGTCAAGGAATTCTTCTCCGCCGGAGGTGAAAAGATCACCGTTTTCCGCTGCGTTCTGCTCGTGCTTTTTCATAGGACCGTACTCAAACTTTGCCAAAGCCAAAACAAACATCATAACAATGGTAAGCAAAGCGTAGAAGTTAAAGGGAATCGCCTTGACAAACAGCGAAATACCACTCATGGGTCCCTCACCCTGTGCAAAGCCTGCAACGGCAGCAGCCCAAGAGGAAATCGGCGCGATAATACAAATGGGAGCAGCGGTAGAGTCGATTAAGTAAGCCAATTTTGCACGGCTGATTTTGTGCTGATCCGCAACGGGACGCATAACGGAACCTACGGTCAGACAGTTGAAATAGTCATCAATGAAGATCAAGCATCCCAAAACAATGGTTGCGATCTGTGCACCCACTCTGCTCTTGATGTGTTTTGACGCCCATCTGCCGAATGCGGCGGAACCGCCTGCCTTATTCATCATGGCAACCAAAGCGCCCAGCATTACCAAAAATACCAAAATACCCATGTTGTAGGAGTCTGCCGCGTTTGCCACGAATCCGTCGCTGAACACGTGAGTTACGGTTTTCTCAAAATTAAAGCCGGACCAAATCAAACCGCCTGCCAAAATACCTACGAACAAAGAGGAATATACCTCCTTGGTCAAAAGGGCAAGACCGATGGCAATCACGGCGGGAATCAAGGACCAAATGGTAGCATAGGCAGGAACGCTCTCACGAACCGTCTTTACGGCTTCCTTGGAATGTTCCTTGAATTCGGGGTCTGCCTGCATATTGTCTTCGTAGCTGTCCAAATACGCGTAAGCAGAATCCTCTCCCGAAAGTTCAACGTCTTCGGAATAAGCAACTCCGTTTTCGAAATCGTACGCTTCTTCCCCTACGGCAAATCCGCTTTCACTCGTCTGTTCTTCCGCCGCAAATACTCCGATTCCGAGCATCGAAATCAGCAACGAAAAGATCATCAAACAAGCAAGAATTTTTCTAGTTTTCGTCATTTTTTCTTCTCCTAACTTTTATTGTCATTTTTTTACATAGAAACGTTAATATTTTACCATATTTTTCGAATTTGTCAAGTCTTGGCGCGAAATGGAACTCGCCCCGTTTTTTCTGCAGAAATTTTTCAAAATCCCTTGACATTTCCGCCTTTTTCCTTTAAACTGAAAGCGATAAATGGTTGCAAACGCAACTGTTGTTTCAACAACTACACGGAGGAAATTATGCACATCGTACGATCCATCGGTCAAACAGAGCGCGCATACGTCCTTTTTCGAAATGCACGTTTGGAAAAGCACGGCTTGACGGATTATCAAGGTCTTTACCTGCGTACCGTATGCGTCCATCCCGGCATCACCCAGGAGGAACTTGCGGCAAAGCTTGTTTTCAACAAATCCAGCGTATCCCGTCAGCTCAGTGCCTTGGAAAATGCAGGCTTGATTGAGCGCAGGCGCTGTGACAGGGACAAACGCAGCGTTCGCGTTTACCCGACGCCGAAAGGCGAGGCCCTTCTTCCCTTGATTCGGCAGACAGCCCGAGATTTTTTCGAGGCGATTTCGAAAGAACTGACGGAAGAAGAAAAAGAACTTTTAGACTCTCTTTGTGAAAAACTTTGTCGCGGGGCAAAGGAGGCAATTCGACAAAAATGAAAAGAATCATTGAATATTGCAAACCCTTTACGGGGCTTTTGATCATTATGATGATCATCAAATTCATCGGAACCATGATGGATTTGATCATCCCTTATTTGCTAGGCTACATTTTGGACGAGGTCGTTTCCCGTTGTACGGCGGACAACCTTACACCCGTCTTTTTCTGGGGCGGTGTTATGATGCTCTGCGCCCTTGTCGCCGTTTTCTCCAATATTTTTGCAAACCGTCACATCGCGCGCTTTGCAACGGAGGTTGTGAAGAAAATCCGTACCGATCTGTTTGATAAGGTGCTTTCCCTCTCCGCCGCGCAAACCGATGCGTTCACCATTCCCTCTTTGGTTGCGAGAATGTCCAGCGACACCTACTCCATCCACAATATGATGAACATCCTCTTTCGCGCAGGAATCCGTGCTCCCATCCTCCTGATCGGCGGCATTGGCATTACCCTGTTTATCGAGCCTGTTCTGAGTCTGACCCTGATCGCGATTTTGCCCATTATGGCGGCAATCGTGGTCTACGTTTCCAAAAAAGGTATCCGCCTGTTCAAAACGAAACAAAAAAAGGTGGATCGAATGGTCGAAAAGATTCGCGATACATTCACGGGTGTCCGCGTTATCAAAGCCCTTTCCAAGGTTGAATATGAAAAAGACTCTTTTTCGGAAATCAACTGTGATTTGAGCCAAAGTGAGGAACGAGCAAACATTACCATGGCAATCACCCCTGCCACGGTGACACTGTGTCTGAATCTGGGTATGACCGCCGTTGTGGCACTGGGTGCCATCCGTGTATTCTCCGGTCACTCCTCTCCCGGACAAATTATCTCTTTTATGTCGTATTTTACCATCATTCTGAACGCCACGCTGGTGCTGACCCGTATTTTCACCGCCTATTCCCGCGGTGCCGCCAGTGCCGACCGTTTGGCAGAGGTATTGGATGAAAAAGAGGATCTGCTTCTGCTCCCTGCTACCGACACGGAAAAAGATGCCGCTTACCTTGAATTTAGAAACGTTACCTTTTCTTATAATAAGACGACCCCCACCGTTGAAAACATTTCTTTCCGTTTGCCCAAGGGAGGAACGCTGGGTATCATCGGCGGAACGGGAAGCGGAAAAACCACACTGATTCAGCTTCTGATGCGCTTTTACGATCCCGACGAGGGCAGTATTCTTCTGGAGGGCAGAGATTTGCGAACCATTCCTTCCGAGGAATTAAAATCGCACTTCGGCGTTATTTTCCAAAACGACTTTTTGATGGCGGAAAGCCTGAAAGAAAACATTCTTTTCGCAAGAGATTTGGATGAACAACGTCTGACGAAAGCTGCCGAAAGCGCGCAAGCACTTCCCTTCATTGAAAATTTGGATGATAAATTCGATTACGTTTTAACCTCCAAGGGCGCCAATCTTTCGGGCGGTCAAAGACAACGCGTTTTGATTTCCCGCGCGCTTGCAGGCAATCCCGACATTCTGATTTTGGACGACGCTTCCTCTGCGCTGGACTACAAGACCGACGCCGAACTGCGCCGCGCCCTGCGGGAAAACTTTACCGAATCCACGAAAATCATCGTTGCCCAACGAATCAGTTCCATTCGCGATGCCGATCTGATTTTGGTTTTGGAACACGGCGCAATCTGCGGAATGGGCACCGACGAGGAATTGAGCGAAAGCTGTGAGATCTATCGCGAGATCGCGCAGTCGCAGATGGGAGAGATGCAAATATGAACAGAGGCTTTGGAGGACGCTACAATCCCAACGACGACAAAACACCTTACCGCAAGTATCAAGGACCCAACGTATTCCTGCGCCTTGCGAAATACCTTCTGACCTTTTACCGCACGGGAATTTTGGCAATTCTTTTGGTTTGCGCGGCAAACGTCCTTGCTTTGATCGGGCCTTACCTGTCGGGAAAAGCCATCGACGCCATCGACTTCGACGTTGCCACCAAGACGGCAAACGTCGATTTTCCCACCGTATTCCGCTACTGCGGCTATATGGTTCTGTTTTATATGCTTTCCGCAGGACTGTCTTACATACGCTCCTTGGTAATGACCCGTTTTTCCCAAAAAATCACCCGCAAAATCCGTTCCGAATCCTACAACAAGCTCCTTAGCCTTCCCGTAGGGTATTTCGATAAACTGCAGGCGGGTGACGTCATCAGCCGACTTTCCTACGATATCGACACCATCAACGCCAGCTTAACGGGAGATTTGGTGCAAATTCTCACCTCTCTGATCACCATCACGGGCGCTTTCATTATGATGACCCGCATCTCCTGGAAAATGCTCTTGGTCTTTCTCATCACCGTGCCCCTGTCCGTTCTCGTCACCATAAAGAGAACCCGTCAGGTGCGTCCCTTGTTCCGTAAGAGAAGTGCGGCTCTGGGTGCGCTGAACGGCTATACCGAGGAAATTCTCTCGGGCGCCAAAACCATCAAGGCTTACGGCAAGGAAAAGGAATTTGCCGTCCGCTACGGAAAACAAAACGCCGAAGCAAGTGACGCCTACTATCAGGCAGACTATCAGGCGGCAACCATCGGTCCCACGGTCAACTTCATCAACAACCTGTCCATGGCGATCATCAGCATCGCAGGTGCGTGTCTGTTCGTTACGGGCTCCATGACCTTGGGTAACATCTCCTCCTTTATTCTCTACGGCAGAAAATTTTCAGGTCCCATCAATGAATTTTCAAACATTCTGGCTGATCTGCAAAGCCTTCGTTCCGCCGCCGAGCGCGTATTTACCCTGATCGACGAGGATCCCGAAAAGGCTGATGACCCCGATGCCGTTGCGCTGACCGACGTAAAGGGCGAAGTAGAATTCAAAAACGTCAAATTCTCCTACGTACCCGAAAAGGAAATCATTCACAACCTCTCCCTGAAAGTTCCTGCAGGCACCACCGTCGCCATTGTAGGTCCTACGGGCGGAGGCAAAACCACCATCGTCAACCTGCTCATGCGTTTTTACGACCGTGATTCGGGCGAGATCCTTTTGGACGGTATTCCCATTGACAAAATTCGACGGGAGGATCTGCGAAAAGCGTACACCATGGTCCTTCAGGAAACCTGGCTCATGGGCGGAACCATCGCAGAGAACATCGCATACGGAAAAGAGGGCGCCACCCGCGAAGAAATTGAAGAAGCGGCAAAAAGCGCAGGCATTCACCGTTTCATTCTCTCCCTTCCCCAAGGCTATGACACCCGTATGGAAGACGGCGGCTTGAATATTTCCAAGGGGCAAAAACAGCTTCTGACCATTGCCCGCAGTATGCTCTCCGACGCTAAAATGTTGATTTTGGACGAGGCTACCAGCAACGTTGATACCCGAACCGAAATTAAAATTGAGAGAGCTATGCTGAAACTGATGGAAGGAAAAACCGCCTTCGTCATTGCACACCGTCTCTCCACCGTTAAAAATGCGGATATCATTATGGTAGTCCGCGACGGCGACGTGGTAGAAACGGGCACCCACCGTCAACTTTTGGAAAAGGGCGGCTTCTACGCGGAGCTTTATCGCTCTCAGTTCGATTGAGCCACATACAAAAAAGCGTTCGATTCCGAACGCCTTTTTTTATTTTTTCTTTACTTGTGGTCTTTTTTGGAGTATGATAGGAATAAGGAATTTATTCTCGAAAGGAATCGCAATGAAAAAAGTTTTATGTTTGCTTCTTACCTTGACCGCGCTTCTCACCCTTTCCTGCACGCGGGTCATTGAATCTCCCGAACCTGTTTTCACTCCTCCCACGGTGGCACCCGAAAAACGAGAGAAACTGAGTGAAATGGAATATATGGGGCTGATGTTCGCCCTTTACAACGATTATACCAGTGAGCTTTTGGGCCCCTCGGAAACCGCAAAGTTGGAGAACACCGTGGAGATCCCCGAAAAATGCGAGGACTACACCGTCGTTCGCATCCACGAAAACGCTTTTGCCAAAACCGTTTTCACCAAAGTTATCATTCCCGATACCGTCACCGAAATCGGTGACTATGCTTTCCAAAAAAGCGATCTGCATTCCATCGTTCTGCCCACCAACTTGAAAAAAATGGGCAAAGAGTGCTTCGACAACTGTCTGAATCTGGAAAAAGTCACGTTCCAAAGCGGCGTTGAAACCATCCCCGTCGGTGCTTTTTACGGATGTGAAAAGCTCCGCGAAATCATTCTCCCCGAAGGGGTAAAAACCATCGGCGAAGAAGCATTCGCCTCCTTGAAAAGTCTTGAAAAGGTTACTCTCCCCGAAAGTCTCGAGACCATTGATGCTTATGCATTCTGGAGCAGCGGAACGGAGAATTTGAAAATCACCGTGCCCCAAGGCGTAAAATCCATCGGCGAAGAAGCCTTCTCCGGCAGCAAAGCGGAAATTATCTACCAAAATCAGGAGCTTGCCAAATGACCTTGATTGTTTGTTTAGACGATAAAAACGGAATGCTCTTCGGCACCAAGCGTCAATCTCGGGACAGCGTTTTGATTCAGCGAATCATCCACCTGACCCAAGGAAAAAAACTGGTGCTTTCCTCTTATTCCGCCACCTTGTTCCAAGAAAAAAAGGATCTTGTAATCACCGACGATCCCGCCGCCCTTGCCGGCGGTGACGACTTTCTTTTTGTGGAAAACACACCGCTTCCCGAAAACGGCTTTGATACCCTTTTGATCTATCGGTGGAACAGACATTACCCCGCCACCCGATTTTTCACCCTCGCCACCGAAGGATTTTCTTTGAAAGAAACCACGGAATTTCAAGGTACTTCCCATGATTGTATTACGGAAGAAAGATGGGAGGCAAAATGAAAAACCGACGTTTTAAGTTATACCTTGCCCTCGTTGGCATCTTTCTCGTTCTTGCATTCTCCTTTTACCTTGCGGCAACCTACGACCCTGCGCCCGAGGTTCCTGCCGACACCTCTCCCGTCCTGCAGAATACCACCATTTCGACCCCACCCCTTGCTCACACCCCTTCCGCTATTCCCGCCTATGACGGATCCTCGCCCTTTGTCATTATCAACGACAACGTTCCCGCTTTCACCCCCGAAGAAATCACCGTCAAATCCTTTGAAGCATACTCCGCCCTGGATTCTCTGGGCAGATGCGGCACCGCGCTGGCTTGCATCGGAAAAGATCTGATGCCCACGGAGGAACGGGGAAACATCGGCTCTGTAAAGCCAAGCGGTTGGCAAACGGTCAAATACGATATTGTCGACGGGAAATATCTTTACAACCGCTGTCACCTTATCGGATTCCAATTAACGGGCGAAAACGCCAATCAGCGAAATCTGATCACAGGCACCCGCTATATGAACGTGGCGGGAATGCTTCCTTTTGAAAATATGGTTGCAGACTATATCAAGGAAACGGGAAACCACGTTATGTTCCGTGTTACCCCCGTATTTCGGGAGGATAATCTTCTTTGCGACGGCGTTTATATGGAAGCCTATTCCGTGGAGGATCAGGGTGAACTCTCCTTTTACGTGTATTGCTACAACACACAGCCCGGAATCGACATCGACTACGCCACGGGCAACTCTACCCTTACCCCCACCCAAAGCACCGCCGCAGAGCAAGGCAAATACGTGCTCAATACCAATTCTCAAAAAATCCACAAAGCCGATTGCCCCTCCGTCTCCGATATGTCACCAAAAAACCGACAAGATTATCAAGGAGATCTTTCCCTGTTCTTGGCGCAAGGCTATAAAAAGTGTTCTTCTTGCTTCTGAAATAAAAAAAGGCATCGCCCACAGGTAGCTTTTCTACCGAAGGTGATGCTTTTTCTTTGATCTCCAAACCCGACGGATCAGTTTTTTCGCCTGCTGATCCGAAAGTCCGTATTCCGCAGATTCCCGCAACAAAAGACAGATCAGGCTCGTTTCGTCCATTTCGGAATGCTCCTCCACAAGCTTGGAAAGCTTCCCGTCAGGGGAATGATAATCAAAATACAATCGGACCGCTTCTTTTTCAAGGCAATGGGTTTCCGAGGGCATTTTTTTCAAAATCAAAATTTCCTCGTACAGTTTTTGATACGCACCCAAGGAAATTTCTATCCCCTCCCGCAAAACGGAAAAGCTCTCGTCGTCAATCAGGTTCAGTATCACCCTGTTCCCGTAGCAAATCTGCTCTAAATACGCCAAAAGCGTCAGCAAATTCATCTGACAAAAGCAGTCCTTTCCGAACCACAGATGCACTTGGTCGTATTCTTTTCCGCCGTCGCGCAAAGCATCAAACACCTGCGCTTTTGCAAGATAGTCCTCCCGAAGAACCTCCAAAGCCTCACAGCGGGCGGCAATAAACGCTTGGGAAAAGATTTCTCTTTCCGTCAATCCGTCCATCATTGCTTCGCGAAAAGGAATCGCTTCCCCGCCAAAGCTTTTCAAAAAATATTCGTTGAAATAATCTCCGTTTGTAAGATTCAGCACCCGTTGGTCCATTACCGCACCTCCTTCCGTTCCGTAACAGGAAAAAAGACCGTCGTTTCCGACGGTCTTTTTTTCATAAACAATGCTTATTTTACTGCGTCCTTAAGAGCAGCACCTGCTTTGAATGCAGGAACCTTGGAAGCAGCAATCTTGATTGCTTCGCCGGTCTTGGGGTTCTTGCCCTGACGAGCTGCACGGGTACGGGTCTCAAAGGTACCGAAACCGATGAGCTGAACCTTTTCACCCTTCTTCAGGGAAGCGGTAACAGCAGCGATAGCAGCGTCGAGAACGGCAGCAGCCTCTTTCTTAGATACATTTGCTTCTGCTGCAGCAGCAGCGATGAGTTCAGTCTTATTCATAACGACATCCTCCATTTTAATGAAAAATTTAAGCAATATTTGCTATTCCTATTTTACCATAGTTTTTTGCAAATTGCAATAGTCCTATTAACATTTTGTTCTTTTTTTTGTTTATACTTCACAATATTCTCATTTTGTACAAAGCGAGTACGGTTTTTGACAAAACCAAATACGTCTAATGGGCAAAAAATCCCTCAAAAGCAAGGTGAATTCCCACAGGCAATGAAGAAAACGTAATTTCCCATTCAAGGTGACTTGGCGTTCTTTATCCAAAAAAAACACGAAAAAAAATCCCCGTTCCACCCCAAAGTTAAAAGAACCTCACCCCCCCGGCGCAGACGAGGTTCCGAAAAAAGCATATACTGACACTGAGCCACAGCTCAACACCCGAATTCGGGAAAATCAAAAAAAGGGGATCATTACCTTGAATCATCAAACCAATCGAAACAACTGCGCCTGCGCGGGCGAAACTCGCTCAGGTACCTGTCCTTACGGCAGAACTCCCTGGGGCACCCGCGAAGCAGGCAACTGCAACCGACGACCCTGGAACAGCCGCGGCACTTGCTCCTGCGGCCAAGCAGGACGCATCGGCGCCGACCCTTGCACGGCAAACACCACCTGGAAAAATCGCGGAGAAGGCTGCTCCTGCGGCACACCCCGCACCGAAACCTGTCCCTGCGCGCAAACGCCCCGCACCGAAACCCGTTCTTGCGCCGAAGCCCGTCGCGACGGTGACTGCGACGATACCTGCAATCACGGAGCAAAAAACAACGGCGTTTTAGACGGTCATAGTCTGGCAATGGTTTATTCCCCCCATCAGAACTTTGAATCTCTGTACGATCCGCGACAGGGTCTTTGCAACGGAACGATTTTCAGCGGTCTGAACAAACCCTTTTACGGAGATCGGAGGGGCTTTTGATGGATGCAAAAAACACTCTCCTAAAAGAAATTCAGGCAGAAGATTTCACCGTCTATGAAACGGCGCTGTATCTGGATACGCATCCCACCTGCCAAGCTGCCCTTTCCTATTACGCGCAGCACAAAACCACCGCAAAAGCACTTCGCAAGCGTTACGAGGAGCTTTATGGCCCGTTGACTCTGTACGGAAATCATTCGGAAAACTGCTGGCGCTGGGTAGATGCGCCATGGCCTTGGGAAAAGGAGGGAAACTAAACTATGTGGGCTTATGAGAAAAAACTGCAATATCCCGTTAAGATCAAAAATCCCAACGCTGCGTATGCCAAAATCATTATCAGTCAGCTTGGTGGCGCAGACGGCGAACTGGCTGCCGCTATGCGCTATTTGAATCAGCGTTACACCGCCACCTACAACGAGGTCATCGGAATCCTTACCGATGTCGGCACAGAGGAGCTGGCCCATATGGAAATGATCGGTGCGATTTTGTACCAATTAACCAAGGGTCTTTCTCCCGAGGAGATCCGCAAGGCGGGAATG
>JAZOSM010000114.1:0-22955 GCA_045657125.1 Eubacteriales bacterium | reverse complement strand
AAAATGATAAAAAAAGCCACCCCCGAGCAAGTCTCGGGGGAATGGTATATTTAGAAAAGGCAAAACCATGGCTGATAAAAGAGATTACTACGAGGTCCTCGGTCTTTCAAAGGGTGCCGGTGACGATGAAATCAAAAAAGCATACCGAAAGCTTGCAAAAAAGTATCACCCCGATATGAATCCGGGCGATGCCGAAGCTGAAGTAAAATTTAAAGAAGTAAACGAAGCGTACTCCGTTCTGTCCGACAGCGAGAAAAAGAGCCGCTACGACCAATTCGGTCACGCAGGCGTGGATCCCAATTTCGGAGCAGGCGCGGGCGGCGGCTTCGGTGGCTTTGGCGGATTCGGCGGTATGGATTTTGATATGGGAGATATTTTCTCCTCCTTCTTCGGCGGCGGTGGCGGTGCACGAACCCGCAACGGTCCCGTTCGTGGAGACGATATTCTCACCCGTCTTGTGATTTCCTTTGAAGAAGCGGCTTTCGGTTGTAATAAAACCATTACCTTCCCCCGTACCGAGACCTGTTCCGAGTGTGCAGGAAGCGGCGCGGAAAAGGGAACGCATCCGGAAACCTGTTCCAAATGCGGCGGTTCCGGTCAAATTCGCATTCAACAGCGCACGATGCTGGGTATGATGCAAACCACCCGTCCCTGTGATATTTGCGGCGGCACCGGTAAGATCATCAAAACCCCTTGCAAAACCTGCCGCGGCACGGGCGTAGAACGGAAAAACAAAAAATTCGACGCCAATATCCCTGCAGGTATCGGTGAGGGCGAACGCATCCTGCTCCGCGGACAGGGTCACGCAGGCAGACGCGGCGGTGAAAACGGAGATCTGATCGTAGAGATCAATATTCGTCCCCATCCCGTCTTCATTCGCAAGGGCTACGACATCTATTGCGAAGTGCCCATTTCCTTTGCGGAAGCAACCTTGGGCGGTGATATCCAAATTCCCACGCTGGAGGGAAAAGAGTCCTTCAAAATTCCCGAGGGAACCCAAACGGGCACACAGTTTACATTGAAAGGACGCGGAGTACAAATCATCCGCACGTCAAGACGAGGCAATCTCTACTTCACCGTAAAAGTGGAAGTACCCAAGAATCTGTCCTCCAAGCAAAAGGAATTGCTCCGCGAATTTGATGCCAGTTGTAATTCCACCAATATGTCTGACAAACAGTCTTTCGGTGAAAAACTGAAAAATCTTTTCAAGTAAAAGGAAACCCACTTGCAAAAAAGCAAGTGGGTTATTTTTTGTATTAAAATTTTTCCAACAAGGAAAGATAATCTTCCTTCGTTTCCGCGTGGCTGGTTTGATCCCGCAAAGCCGCCGCGCCGCGAAAGCCTTTCATATACTGCGCCATGTGGGTGCGCAGCTCCCTTCCCGCCGCCTGTGGCTTATATCGGAAAGCAAGATCAATATGGTGTCGAATCGCCGCCTTTTGATCAATCTCGGGAATCGGTTTTCCCATAAGCGCCGCACGCACCTGTGCAAAAACCCACGGAGCTCCTACCGCCCCGCGACCGATCATCAATCCGTCACAGCCCGTTATTTCCAAAAGCCGCAAAGCGCTTTCTGAGTCCTTCACGTCACCGTTTGCAAGAACAGGGATCGATACCGCACGTTTCACATCGCGAATCACCTCAGGGCGCATGGTGCCGTCACGGTAAAAATCCATTCGCGTTCTTCCGTGCACGGCAATTCCTGCCGCGCCTGCTTTTTCACAAAGGACTGCGATCTCGGGAGCATTCAGATGGTCCCCGTCCCAACCGGCACGAATTTTCACCGTAACGGGAAGCTGAGATGCACGGGCTACCGCACGGGTAATTTCATAGCACAACTGCGGATTTTTCATCAAAGCACTGCCTTCTCCGTTTCCGACGATTTTCGGAACGGGACAGCCGAAATTGAGATCGATGCGATCACATCGATCCTTCGTTCCCAATTTCACCGCCGCTTCCGCCATAATATCGGGATCCGACCCAAACAGCTGTATGGCAATGGGACGCTCGTTTTCCCCCGTTTCTGCCAAAAGAACGGTTTTTTTATCACCGAAATGAACTGCCTTGGCGGAGATCATCTCCGTACAAAACAAATCCACTCCAAACATGGCACAACATTCTCGAAAAGCTCTGTCTCCCGCACCTGCCATGGGTGCCAGAGCGAGTACAAACTTATTTTCCATAAGCGTATTCTAACACAAAAAAAGCAATTTGTAAAGAAATCGTTATTTTATTGACCTCCTATTTCTTCCATGTTATAATAAAGAAAATATAGCCAAGGAGAATGCTATGACTCATATCACGGAAAAAGAAAGACAAACAAAACTGATCGATGAAGTCGACGTATTGGTTTGCGGCGGCGGCTTCGGCGGCATTGCCGCAGCATTGGCGGCAGCACGCGAGGGCAAAAAAGTTCTTCTTTGCGAACGGGAATTCGCTTTGGGCGGTTTGGGTACGCTGGGCCTTGTCACCATCTACCTGCCCCTGTGCGACGGTTTCGGAAAGCAGGTCAGCTACGGAATTTCCGAGGAACTGTTCCGCCTTTCCATCAAGCGTGGTGCAGACGATCAAAAATATCCCGTCCCCACCTGTTGGCTCAACAAAACGGGTACCAAGGAAGACCGCATCAAAGTGCGCTATAAGGTTCAGTACAACCCCTGGTATTTCGTTTCCGACGTGGAACAGCTTTTGGTCAACGAGGGAGTTACCATTCTTTACGGTACTGCCGTCACCGACGTAATCGTTGAAAACGGCAAAATCCGCTTTGTAATCATTGACAGCATCAACGGCAGAGAAGCTGTGGGAGTCAAAGCCGTGGTCGACGCTTCCGGCAGCGCCGTCGTTTGCAAAATGGCAGGTGAGGATACCGCAGTCTACCCCGCAGGAAACGTTCCCTCCTCTTGGTATTACTATTCCTCCAAGGGTCAAAATTCTCTGAAAATGTTCGGTCCCAAGGACTATCAAGGTGCCGTTTTGGATGCAGCCCTGTCCGGAAAGCACTTCTCGGGTCTGGATGCCAAGGAAAATTCCGAAATGCTGATCTACAGCCGCGAAAAAATGATGGATGACATTGAGGAAATGAAAGTGACCAAAGAAGATCCTCAGCTTTCCCCCATTTTGATTTCCACCATTCAGGAATTGAGAATGACCCGACGCATTGTCGGTGTAGAAGATTTTCATTACAACGATATGGAAAAACGCATCGAAAGCAGCATCGGCTGTATTGGTGATTGGCACAAAAAAGGCGGCGGATATGAAATCCCCTACGGAAGCCTTTACGGAAAGAAGATCAAGAATCTGATCACCGCAGGACGTATCACCTCCGCAGACGATGAAGGTTGGGATTTGACCCGTGTTATTCCCGCTTGTGCCGTAACGGGCGAAGCAGCAGGCGTTGCCGCGGCAATGACCGATGATTTCTCCACCCTTCCCGTAGAAACCCTTCAGGCAAAGCTCCGCGAAAAAGGAGTTCTCATCCATCTGGACGAGGCAGAATAAAATCCATGCACAAAAAAATCGGCAGAGAAAATCTCTGCCGATTTTTATTTTTTCTTTATTGGAACATAGCCTCTACGTCGGTAATGGAGGTGTTATCCAAAAGCACCAGCTGTGCGCTGTACATCACGCCGTCCAGCTTTTTCAGGAAGTTCACGCGGCGGGTAACCATCTTTTTCTCCGTAACACTGGTTACCACTCTGTAGAATTCTTCACCGTCCAGCTCTACCAAAATTACGTCGCTCAAGGCAACAGTGGAGGTAGGATTCAACTGCTTGAGCTGCTTTTTCATTTCCTCTGCATATTCCTCAACGGTCAGATCCTTGCTGTATTTCTTTTCCAAATTCACAAAGGAGAAAATAGCCATATTGCCGTTTTCTTCGTTCTTTGCAACCGCATCGTATGCAGTGCCGTTCTTCAGCTGCTCCTTGAAATTTCTTCCGCCGGTATTCATTTCCACAGCCAAAACGTCGTCTGCCAAAAATTCCCATCCATCGGGCTTGGTAAATTTAATTCCCACACCTGCGTTCATATAAGAGTTACCAACAACCGTTCCGTTGCTGACAGTACCGCCGCAGGAAGCCAAGGACAAAAGCATCATTGCCGCCAAAACAAAAGCCAAAATTCTTTTCATTTTCAATACCTCTCAAGGAAAAAGGAGATCCGTTCCGATCCCCTTTTTTCTCATCATCAAATCTTATTTACCCAAAAGCTGCTTCAGGTACGGAACCAGAATGTCTACGCTCTTCTGATGATCCTCGGCGCTGGGGTAACGACCCGTTTCGGTAGAACCGGAACCGTTTGCACCGTAGGAAAGCTTCAGTGCATATACGTTGGCAGCCTCGCCGCCCATATACTTCATCAGAGCCTCGATTTCGCCTGCTCTTACGGTGTGGTACAAGGTGTTGTAAACCCAAACTACGGGAATCTTCTGATCGTTGTAGTAATCACGAACGTCCTCGGTAAAGTTCTTGCAAGCTACGATAAACTGACCCATGGGGAGCGTAGTCAAGGTATCGTCCATACCAAGGTGGATTACGATGGCATCGGGCTTACGTTCGGGCTCGTAGCGAACGTCCAGTTCTCTGTAAGCATAACGGTTGTCATACAAAGCGGGCATTGCATAACCGCCTGCCTTGGTTGCAAGACCGATCTGGCTGTGTGCTACGATGCTGTAATCGGCATCCAATGCCTGTGCGGTCAAATAAGGAAGTGAAGAAGTAACGCTGGTTTCCTCAACGATCTTGGAAGCGGTAGAGGAAGAACCCTTACCCAAAGCACCGAAGCCTACAAAGTATCCGTCACCGATAAACTCAAGATACATATCTTTCTTTGCGGGAGCTTCCAAAAATTCACCGTTGAAAGAAACGGAGAGAATGCTGTTGTAGTTGTTACGGCTGGTTGCGGGCTGGGTATCCTTGATTATCGCGATGGTATGCTCACCTGCGGGAATCGCGGAAGCAACGACAACCTTCTTGTTACCGGTAGAGGTAGCAACTCTTTCGCCATACTGCTTTCCGTCTACGAGAACCTTCCAACGAGCTGCGTAGTTGCAACGGAAGCCGATACGAAGGTCGGAACCGCCCTCATCAATGTTCACGCGCATTTCAAAGCCGGAACCACTCCACTCAGCGATCAATTCGTCGTCTTTGTTGTAGCCGGTTCTCTCACCCAAAACTTTGATGGAATCTTTGATCTCGCCCATCTTATATTCTTTCATGTTGGAGGCGATCAATTCTTCGGCAACGGTTTCCTCAACGGTTTCAACCGTTTCCGTCGTCATCTCGGGCAAAGGCTCGGATTTGCAGGATGCCAAGGGCAGCACCATCGAAACCAAAAGCAATGCCGCAAGCAGGGTTCTGTAAATTTTCATGGATTATCTCCTTTCAAAAGCGAAACAAATTTTCGCAGTATTAGGGCAAAGTTCGCCCCTTATACTATTGTTCATTCTATTTTAACACAGAGCGTCCCATCTGTAAAGAGGAAATTTTCCCTTTTTTACAAATATTTTTTCGATTATCCTTCAATCAGGGGTATTTTCACGGCTCCTTTGAACCACCCATCCCTTTGCCGCATAAAATATCATTGGGAGGAGAGTCCCAAAGAGGAATGCTATGCAACACTTTATCATTCGATTCCCGTCCATCACCTACGCCCAGAAAGCCGCAAAACTCCTGGAGCAAAACGGATTCCGCGCAAGGCTGACCCGAGAAGGCACCCGCGGATGCTCCTATGGTCTGGAAATCTCTGCTCACAGCTCCGAGGAGGTTCGGCAAATTATGGAAAAACACGGTGTAATTTTCAGTCTTTAAGGAGCGTTTTATGATCTATCTGGACAATGCCGCTACGTCTTTTCCAAAGCCGGAAAGCGTACTGCGCGCCGTGTGCGGTGCCGTCGGAGGACCTTACGGAAATCCCGGCAGAAGCGGACACACCTTCAGTCAGAATTCCGCCGAGGCGGTCTTTTCGGCAAGAGAACAAATTGCAAAGCTTCTTGGTCTTGAAAAAAGCGAACGCGTGGTTTTCACGGGCGGCGCCACCGCATCGCTCAATCTCGCTATCTTGGGAACGGTTCAAGCTTTAAAGCGAAAAATACCGATCCCCCGTGTGATAACCGGTGTTTTCGAGCACAATTCCGTTTTGCGTCCCTTGTTCTTTTTATCCCACCGAGGTGCCATTCACCTTTCGGTCCTCTCTCCGGATCAGGATGGTTCCCTGCCTGTTTCAAAACTTTTGTCACCGCCGCCCCATCTTCTTGTCCTGACCTTGAAAAGCAACGTAACGGGGCGAAGCTTTCCCATGAAAGCCATATCCGATTTGCTTCGTCCTTACGGCACCGTCATCATTGCAGACGGTGCGCAAGCCGTGGGCGGTGCGGGAAGTACGTTTCAGGAAACAGGAGCCCATATTCTGTGCGCACCCGGACATAAGGGACTGCTTGGAATTATGGGCGGCGGCATTCTCGCATTTTCCGAAAACTGCCCCCTTCTGCCCGATGCCGTTCTCAGAGGCGGAAGCGGCGGAGATACCTTCAATCCCGAAATGCCCGAGCTGCTGCCCGAACGTCTGGAAGCGGGCACACTTCCCGTGCCTGCCATCATCTCCATGGGAGAAGGCGCCCGTTACCTGCTCAATTGCGGCGTTTCATCCGTAACGAATCGGGAACGGGATCTGAAAAGAAGACTGCGGGACGGCATTGCCGCAATGCATCGATACGTCCTTTACGAACCGTGGTTTGAAGACGGGCCTCTTTTGATCAATCATCGGGAAATGCCGTCGGAAAAAGCAGCGCAAAGCCTTTCCGAAATGGGTCTGATGATTCGGGGCGGTTTTCACTGCGCACCCTTGGCACACCGATTTCTCGGCACGGAAAAAAGCGGCGCCATGCGTCTGTCCATCGGTCCCTTCAACACCCCCCGCCAGATCGATCAAGCCTTAAATCTTTTGGAACGTTTATAACGAAAAAGCACCCGGCTCATCTGAGTCGGATGCTTCTTTTTTTACGGAAAATAAATGCGCAGTCGGTTGTGCAGATTCTGAATGTCCGCGTGTTCAAAATTGCCCGCGAATTCTCCGTCCACACACCAAGGGATCGCCTCGTCACATTCAAAAACAATCTTCTTGCCGCGGAACAGCAAAATGCTTTTGTTTTCAAAATTACCGCTGAGAAGCTCTGCGGAAAGCTGTGCAAATTCCGCCGCGTTTTTGGGATTGCGAATGAGAAGAACCTCGTGATAGCCGTCGGTCATATCCACCTGATTGGGCTTCAGTCTCATAACACCGCCCAAAGACAAGGAATTTGCCGCCGCACCGAAAAGGAAATCATCCTCGTAAACCACACCGTCGCAATTGACCTTTACGTGATACTTGCGCAAATCCATCAAATGGGCAATGGCCTCCGAAACGTACGCCGCGTGGCCAAATACGTTTTTCAGCTTTTGATCGGTGGAATAGGACACTTGGGTAAATGCACCGAAAGCGGCTACGTAAATAAAGTAGCGCAAATGATTGAAAGAACCGAAGTCCAATTCACGGGCTTCACCCGTGGCAATCAACTCCGCCGCTTTCAAAATTCCTTTGGGCAGACCAAGAGAATTGGCAAAATCGTTGGTAGTTCCGCTTGGCAAAAAGCCGAGCGCACCCTCATAGCGAATACGAAGCGCACCCGTTACCACTTCATTGAGCGTTCCGTCCCCGCCGCAAGCAACGATTACGGAAAACTCTTTTCCCATTTTCTCCACGACATCCGTAGCGTCACCGGGATAGCGCGTCACGTGAACGGTGGTAATAAAATCGGCTTTGGAGAAAATCTTGAGAACCCCCATTATGCCGCCCTTCACACGATTGGTACCGGAAACGGGATTGACAAGGAGCAGTAGCTTTTTTGACATTTTATTTTACGATAAACTTCTCTACACGTGCCAAAAATTCATCAGCAGAGTCAGAGTGAATGGTCATACAGATCGGCTTCATCAAATCCAAAGAAAAAATACCCATAATCGACTTTGCATCAACGATATATCTTCCGCTGGCAAGGTCTACGTCAAAGTCACAGCGAGTTACTTCGTTAACGAAGGTGCGAACGTCCTCAATAGCGGAAAGGCGAATGTTATAATTCTGCATAGTTGTAATCCTCCTAAAGGTTAAATTTTGTTTTTCATCCCCCTCATTATACCCCCGAGGAACAAACAAGTCAAGAATTCCGCTTTCTTTTCAAAGAAAATTCAATTTTATCCTTGCAAAAATACGCATTTTAGAGTAAAATAGAGTGATATTTTATATATTAGGGAGATATTGATTGAAAATTGCCATGATCGGTGGCGGCGCTGCCGGTTTAATGGCGGCTTGTGCCGCCGATAAAACACCCGAAACCGACGTCGTTCTCTATGAAAAAAATGCCTTTTTGGGCAAAAAACTTGCCATTACCGGAAAAGGCAGGTGCAACGTGACCAATTCCGCCGGCGTAGCGGATATGGAGGGAGTCATCCCCCGCGGTGCAAAATTTTTACGCACGGCGCTGTACGCCTTCCCACCGGAAGCAGTCCGCAGTTTTTTTGAAGATGCAGGCGTGCCTTTGAAGGAAGAACGGGGCGGAAGAATCTTTCCCGTTTCCGACAAAGCCCGCGACGTGGTAGACGCCCTTGTGAAAAAAGCTTTGGCATCCCCACGCGTCACTCTGCGAAAAGAGGCTGTTCTCTCCGTGAAAAAGGAGGAAGAAGGCTTTTTGGTACAAAGTGAAAAGGGCACCGAGCACTTTGATCGCGTGCTGATTGCCACGGGCGGCAAAAGTTACCCCTTGACAGGCTCCACGGGAGACGGTTACCGTTTTGCCGAGGCACTGGGGCACAGCGTGATTCCGCCCGCGCCCGCACTGGTTCCTTTGATCACCGAGGAATCCCTGCCCAAGGAAGCCATGGGTCTTTCCTTGAAAAACTGCGCCCTCAAGGTAAAAACCCCGTCGGGCAAAACCGTGTATGAGGATTTTGGTGAAATGCTCTTTTGTCATTTCGGCATTTCGGGACCTATGGTTCTGTCCGCCTCCTCGTACCTTGACTTTCAAAAAGAAAAAACGTATCACGTGTTTTTGGATCTGAAGCCCGCCCTCTCCGAGGAGGCGCTGGATCGCAGAATTCTCTCCGATTTTGAAGAAAACCACAACCGTGATTTAATCAACGCCCTGAACCGACTGTTGCCGCAAAAATTGATTTTGCCCATCCTTTCCATGGCGGTGTCCGACGTGCGAAAGAAGGTACATCTGGTCACCCGAGAGGAACGGCGCAGTTTGGTAAACGCCATAAAGAATCTCCCCCTGACCGTAACGGGCACACGCCCCCTTGCCGAGGGAATCATTACCCGCGGCGGCGTCAGTCTCAAGGAGATCGACCCCCGTACCATGCAGTCCAAAATAACCCCCGGATTATTTTTCGCAGGGGAAGTGATGGATGCCGATGCGCTGACGGGCGGCTTTAATTTGCAAATCGCTTTTTCCACAGGCTTTTTGGCAGGAGAAAGCATTACACGGGAGGACTTATGAACATACCTCAGGCAGAAGCGCGGTCCTTGCGATGCCGTTTCGAAAAAACGGGTCCCATCCGCTTCATCTCGCACCTGGATTTGACCCGCGCCTTTCACCGCGCCTTTTCCCGCGCGGCAATCCCATTAAAATTCAGCGAGGGATTTTCCCCACATCCGAAATTCTCTTTTGCGCTACCGCTTTCCGTCGGAACGGAAAGTCTGGCAGAACTTGCCGACTTTACCTTGAAGCCCGGATATGAGGCAAGTGCCGAAGAAATCCGTCAGGCTTTGCAGGAACAAATGCCACAAGGCATCAAAATCCTTTCCGTGGAAGAACAGGGAAGCAAATTTTCCGATATTGCCTACGCCGAATACACGGTTCATCTGCCAAAAGCAGACCCCGCCCTCTGCCCTGTTCTGCAGGAAGCACTGACGGGTGAGGTTTTGGTCAAAAAGAAAAACAAAAAAGGCAAATGGGTGGAGAAAGACATTTCTCAAGGAATTTTCAAAATCCATTTTACCGAGAAAGACGGCGGCATCGGCATTTACGCTTGCCTTTCCGCATCGGGCGAAAATTATTTAAAACCCGAAACGGTTTTGGAAGCCTTGACTTTGCGGCTTGACAATTTTGACGTCAGTGAAAAACGCATCCTGCGCTGTAAGGTTTTGCGCAGTGATTTAACCCCCTTCTAAAAATTACAAGAAAATTGAGAGGATAAAATTATGGCTAACAAAGAAAAGAACGGACTTTTGGACGAAATCACTCCCATGGACGTGGATTTTGCCAAATGGTACACCGATATTTGTAAAAAGGCAGAGTTGGTTGAATATACCAGCGTAAAAGGCTGTATGGTCATTCGTCCTTACGGCTACGCCATTTGGGAAAACATCCAGAAGATTCTGGACGGCTATTTCAAGGCAACCGGACACGAAAACGTTTGTATGCCCATGTTCATTCCCGAATCCCTTTTGCAGAAAGAAAAGGATCACGTAGAGGGCTTTGCCCCCGAGGTTGCCTGGGTTACCCACGGCGGCTCCGAAAAATTGGAGGACAGACTTTGCGTTCGTCCCACCTCCGAAACCCTTTTCTGTGAGCACTACTCCAATATCATTCATTCCTACCGTGACCTGCCCAAGCTTTACAACCAGTGGGTAAGCGTCGTTCGTTGGGAAAAGACCACCCGCCCCTTCCTGCGCAGCAGAGAATTTTTGTGGCAGGAGGGTCACACCATTCACGAAACGGCAGAAGAAGCAATCATCGAAACCGAAAAGATGTTGAACATCTACGCCGATTTCTGTGAAAAGGATTTGGCTATGCCCGTAGTAAAGGGTAAAAAGACCGAAAGTGACAAATTCGCAGGCGCAGTTTCCACCTACGCCATTGAAGCGCTGATGCACGACGGCAAAGCACTGCAGGCAGGTACCAGCCACTACTTCGGTGACGGATTTGCCCGTGCCTTCGATATCGAATTCACCTCCCGTGAAAATAAGAGAGAATTTCCCCATCAGACCTCTTGGGGCGTAACCACCCGTCTGATCGGTGCCATTATTATGACCCACGGTGACAACAAGGGCTTGGTACTGCCTCCCAGAGTTGCTCCCATTCAGGCAGTTATCGTTCCCATCGCACAGCATAAGGAAGGCGTTTTGGAAAACGCAGGTGCCCTGCGCGACAAGCTCTCCGGCGCATTCCGCGTAAAGATGGACGACTCCAACAACTCCCCCGGATGGAAATTTGCCGAGTACGAAATGAAGGGTGTTCCCGTTCGTATCGAAATGGGTCCCCGCGACATTGAAAACGGTCAGTGCGTTCTGGTTCTCCGTCACAACGGTGAAAAGCGCATCGTAGCTCTTGCAGAAATCGAAGCCGAGCTTGCAAAGGCTTTGGAGGACGTAAACAACGGTCTGTACGAAAAAGCAGTTGCCAACCGTGAAAAGAAAACCTATACCTGCCTGACCTTGGATGAGATCAAAGCCGCGTTGGAAGAAAACGGTCCCGGCTTCGTCAAAGCACTGTGGTGCGGTGATGAAGAATGCGAGGACAAGGTGAAAGAAATGACCGGTGTAGGAAGCCGTTGTATGCCTTTGGATCAGCAGGACGGCATCACCGGAAAATGCGTATGCTGCGGCAAGGAAGCCAAGCACATGGTTCTTTGGGGCATCGCTTACTAATAAGGAGCTTTTATGATCGAAGAAATCAAAAAACTCAAACGAGAGAAAAACGCGCTGATCTTGGCGCATTACTATGCTCCCCTTGAGATTTGGGAGGTTGCCGATGCCATCGGTGACTCCCTGGAGCTTTCACGCAAGGCGGCTGCCGCAACCGAAGAAATGATCGTTTTCTGCGGTGTTCGCTTTATGGCAGAGTCTGCAAAAATTCTCAATCCCCAAAAGAAGGTTCTTCTACCCGTTGCGGATGCAGGCTGTCCCATGGCGGATATGATCACCGCCTCCGCCCTGCGCGAATTGAAGGCACAGCATCCCGAAGCAGGTGTGATCTGCTACGTTAACTCCTCTGCCGAGGTAAAGGCAGAAAGTGACATTTGCTGTACCTCCGCAGGCGCTTTGAAGGTAGCAGGCTCCCTGTCCCATAAGGAGATCATCTTCGTTCCCGACAAAAATCTGGGCGCTTACGTGGCGTCTCACTTCCCCGAAAAAACCTTTTATTTCATCGACGGCTACTGCCCCATTCACAACTCCTGCACCGCAGAGGATTTAAAGCGCGCCAAAGCACTTTACCCGGGCGCCCTGGTTGCTGCTCATCCTGAATGCGGAGAGGGCACCTCGGAGCTTGCCGACTTCGTAGGCTCCACCACGGGAATCCTTGATTTCTGCCGCAAGAGTGATGCAAAGGAATTTATTATCGGAACCGAAATCGAAATCGTCCGTGCCCTGCAAAAAGAATTTCCCGAGAAGAAATTCTACGAAGCCAAGGAAGCTTTCGTTTGCACCGATATGAAGAAAAACACCCTTGCAACCCTGCTGAACGCTTTGCAGGAAGAAACAAACGAAATTCTGTTGGATGAGAATACCATTCGCCTTGCAAAAAAAGCATTGGAGAATATGATAAACCTATAAAAGAGGTTACTATGCGCAGATATTTATATCACGGAAAAACACCCTTAAATCAGCTTCCTTGCGAAACGTATGACGTTGTAGTGGTAGGCAGCGGTGTTGCAGGTCTTTTCGCCGCAATGCATCTGGACCCCTCGCTGAAGGTTGCCATTCTGACCAAAACCGAGCTGAAGGATTCCAATTCCTGGCAGGCACAGGGCGGCATTGCCGCGGTGCTGGCTGAGGAGGACTGCTTCAAGCTGCATATAGAAGATACCATTACCGCGGGTGCTGGTCTTTGCAAAGAAGAAGCCGTCCGCGTTTTGGTAGAGGAAGGTCCCGATGCCATTCACATTCTGGAGGAATGGAAGGTACCCTTCGACTACAATGAATCGGGAAATCTCATTCTCGCCCGCGAAGGCGGTCACAGACTGCGCCGCATCGTCCATTGCGACGGTGATGCAACCGGTCGTGAAACCACCAAGCGTTTGGGAGAAATCATACTGACCCGAAGCAATATAACCCCCTATTTCCGCCACAATATGACCGACATCGTTACAGACGAAAACGGTGTATGCGGTTTGATCGTTTATGACGAGGAAAACCTCTCATGGCGCTATTTTTCCACCCGCAACGTAGTTCTTGCCACAGGCGGCATCGGTCAGCTTTATACCCACACCACCAATCCCCGCGGCGCTGTAGGTGACGGAATGGCAGCCGCCTTCCGTGCAGGTGCAAAAGCGGAGAATATGGAAATGGTGCAATTCCACCCCACCACCTTGATGGCAGGTGAATTGGAAGGCAGATTGTTCCTGATTTCCGAAGCAGTACGCGGCGAGGGCGCCATTTTGCGTAACGGCAACGGCGAACCCTTTATGCAGGGCAAGCACCCCATGGCAGATCTCGCACCCCGCGATATCGTTACCCGCAACATTTTGAAGGAACTGCGCCGCACCGGTGAAGATCGCGCATATCTGGATTGTTCGGGAATGACCAAAGAATTTTTTACAAAGCGCTTCCCCAACATTTCTGCCCGCTGTGCTCAGATGGGCATTGAATTGACACGCGACTATATTCCCATTCATCCCGCACAGCACTACTTTATGGGCGGTGTTGCCACCGACCTTGACGGAAAAACCACCGTGGACGGACTCTATGCCTGCGGTGAAGTCAGCTGTACGGGCGTACACGGAGCAAACCGTTTGGCATCCAACTCCATGCTGGAGTGTCTGGTATTCGGCAGACGCTGTGCCAACAGCATCAACCGATCCAAACGGGAAGCACTTGCTCAGGTTCCCGCCTTTCTTGAAAAAGCAAAGGATCTCAAGCCCGATGACGCGGAAATTTCCGCCGATCGCGAAACCCTTCGCAAAACCCTGTCCCACGCATTCGGTCCCGTAAGAAAGACCGCAGAAATGCAGCAGGGCTTGGAAAATATCCGCACCCTGTGGGAAAAATACGACCGGGTCCTTTGCGACACCCCCGCGGCGGCAGAGCTTTGCAATATGACACTGGTTGCACTGCGCATTGCCGAGAGTGCATTGGCTCGTAAGGAAAGCCAAGGCGCACACTATATCGAAGATTAAAGGAGAAAAAGCAATGTTGGATCTGAATTTGAACGATTTGATTGAAAAGGCTTTAAAGGAGGATGTTGGCACGGGAGATATTACCACCCTTTCCACCATTCCTGCCGAAAAAACCATCACCGGAAGATTTATTGCAAAGGAAAACGGCATCCTCTGCGGTGTAGACGTAGTCCGTGCCGTATTTAACTTCGTAGATCCTTCCATTGAATTGAATTTCGCCAACAAAGACGGCGACAAAATTGCAAAAGGCGACGTCATTGCCACCGTTTCCGGTCTTGCCCGTTCCATTCTCACCGGTGAAAGATTGGCTCTGAACCTTTTGCAGCACATGTCCGGTGTTGCTACCAGAACCAGCGAAGCAGTTGCCAAGGTAGAAGGCACCAAGGCGCGCATCGCAGATACCCGTAAAACCACACCCGGTCTGCGCGTTCTGGAAAAATACGCCGTAAAATGCGGCGGCGGCAGTAACCACCGCTTCAACCTGGCAGACGGCGTTCTCATTAAAGATAACCACATCGAAGCCGCAGGCGGCATTACCGCGGCGGTAGAAATGGCAAGAAGAAACATCCCCCACACCCTGAAAATCGAGGTAGAGATCGAAACCTTCGAGCAGTTGAATGAAGCGCTTGCCGCAGGCGCCGATATCATTATGCTGGATAATATGTCCAATGAGGATATGAAAAAAGCAGTTGAAATCGTCGCAGGCCGCGCCATTACCGAGGCTAGCGGCAATATGGGTGAAAAGGATCTCCGTGCCGTTGCAGAAACCGGCGTAGACCTGATCTCCATCGGCGCTTTGACCCACTCCGTCAAGGCATTGGATATCAGCCTGAAATTTAAGTTTTAAAATGAACTTGGAAACTTTTTGAAAAAAGTTTCCAAACCTTCAAAAACTTCATACAGAATAAAAAAAGAGTCTTGCACAAAGCAAGGCTCTTTCTTTTACATTCTTTCCTTTTTTAAAGTTTTGAGGGGTGTGGGGGATCTTTTTCAAAAGTCCCCCACGTCTTTTCTACTTAACCCGAAAAATACTGCGCAGAATTCCTTTTAAAAAGCGCGGCGAACGAAATACCAAAATTTTCATACCATCCCTCCTATCCCTTGGAAAATAAGATTCCCGATGCAACGATCACTCCCGCCTCCAAAACGATAAGCACCGATTCCGGCAGGAAAAACGCCACCAAAATTCCGCAACCGAATGCCACCGTTCCGATCCCAACACATTTTGAAATTGTAATCATATCATCTTCCTTTCTGCTTTTATTCTATGCAAAAGAAGAAAAAATGTGTCCTTGTTCCTTTATTTTTCATATTCTACAAAGGAGGTGAACACATTTTGACTGCAAACAAAAAAATCAGCGGTGTCGTAAAAGGAAAAAGTCACGTAGCTTACGTCTTTGAATTCCCGCGGCCATCCGAAGAAGAAACCGATGCCTATCTCCAAAAAATTGCCAATTGCTTTCTGACGTTTCTCCAAAAGCAAAGCGAAAACCCCTGCGACTTTGTCCGCTACGGCGGTATCAAGTTTGAAAAGGCTGAAAACGTCCTGACCCTGCACGCAGCATTTTGCCCCTTTGCAGAGCGCTCCTATCGCAAAGTCGCAGTGCTTGAACTGGACGACAGGGGCAAAATCCGTTCCGTCAAACAAGAAAAACGGTCAAGGCGAAATTCGCCTTGACCGCAATTTTTTTATCTTAATTCAATGCCGTACATAAAGGACAGCTTTTTCAAAATCTTCTGAACGTATTTATCAATTTCGTCGGAAGTAAATTCGTGGTCCGTGGGAGTAAATACCAGATTGAACGCCATACTCTTTTTACCTTCGCCGATTGCCTCGGAACGATAAACGTCAAAGAGCGCAACGTCCGTCAAGTACTTGCAGGAGGACAAAATCGCATCCGTGATCTCACCGCAGGTCATTTCTTCCTCTACCACCAAAGCAAGGTCGCGCTTCTCTACGGTAAATTTGGAAATGGGTGTGTAGCGCAGCTTCGCATCCAGCATAGGAGCAAGAAGCGCGTAATCCAGTTCCACGATAAAGATCGGCTTTTCAACTGCCAGTTCCTCACAAATTTCGTAGCTGACACGACCCATCACACCGACTTCCTTGCCATCGCAACGAATCACCGCCGTCATACCGGGATGGTAGTAAGGACGGGTTGCCTTTTCATAAGTGAACTTCACACCGAACGCCTCGGCAATGCTCTCGGGAGCACTCTTTGCCGTGAAAAACGTTTCTTTTTCACCAAACGCCATGATACACAGGGTATCTCTTTCCTCGGGATACTCTGCCAAAGGAAGTGCCTTGGGACGGAAAACACGGGCAAGCTCAAAGAATCTTCCCTCGGTATTACCGCGGCGCAGGTTTCTCACGGCGCAGTTGATCATAGAGGGAACCAAGGTCGTACGCATCAACGACAGATCCTCGGTCAACGGATTCATCAGGCGAATGGCAACACGCTCGGGCGCATCCTCAGGCAAACGAATCAGATCCAAATCCTTGGGAGAGAAGAAGGAGTAGAAAATAGACTCGGAAAATCCTGCCTTGCACAAGGTATTCTTCATTTTCAAAGACTTTTTCTGTTCCTCGGTTCTGCCGCCGCTGGTTACGTGTGCAAGATCCAGGAAGCGGGGACGAATGTTTTCGTAACCCCACATACGAATAATTTCCTCTGCAATATCTGCCGCGCTGTTGTCAATATCATCGCGATATGCGGGAACCTGTACGGTCAGTGCATCGCCGTCAATTATAGGAGCAAAATCCAAAGCCGCAAGCTCACGGAGCGCAACCTCAGCAGGAACCTCAACACCCAGAATCTCGCCGATTCTCTTCATGGAAACGGTCAAAGGACGGGCTTCAATGGCGGGATTTACGGCAACCTCGCAGTGATAGGACGTCACCGTACCGCATCCCAATTCCTCTACCAGGTGCAGTGCGCGCTTCATACCCATTACGGTAGAATACTCATCCACACCCTTTTCAAAACGGGAGGAGGAATCGGAGGACTGACCAAGGCTTCTGCCGGTCTTACGAACGCTGTCGCGGGCAAACTTTGCCGCCTCAAACAGAACCTCGGTGGTGCTGTCCTTAATTTCGGAATTGAGACCGCCCATAATACCTGCAAGAGCAACGGGACGGGTCTTATCACAAATCACCAGATTATCGGTGGTCAGCTTAAAGGTCTTTTCGTCCAGAGTGGTGATTTCTTCACCCTGTGCAGCGCGGCGAACGATAATGCAATCGTCCTTCAGATCTCTGCGATCAAAGGCGTGCATGGGCTGACCGAATTCCTTCAATACGTAGTTGGTAATGTCAACGATACCGGAAATGGCATTGATACCAACCAGCGCAAGTCTTCTCTGCATCCACGCGGGAGAAGGAACAACCTTTACGTCTTCAACGGCGTGGCCGATGTAACGGGGACAAAGATCAGGCGCTTCCACGGAAATGGAGAAATCAATGGTCTTTCCGTTTTCGGTGTAAGAAAGATCGGGCATACGGAAAGGCTTTTTCAAAACGGCAGCTACCTCACGGGCAATACCGATAATGCTCTGACAATCGGGACGGTTTGCCGTAATGGCAATATCAAAGATCACCTCGTCCAAACCAACGATGGGCTTTACGTCTGCACCGAGAGGTGCATCGTCGGGAAGCTCCAAAAGACCGCAGTATCCTGCGCCGGGGTACATTTCCTCGCAAAGTCCCAATTCCACACCGGAGCACAGCATACCCATGGATTCCTGACCGCGCAGTTTACCTGCCTTAATGGTCATTACACCCTCAATAGTCACGTGATCCTTTGCGGTAGCGTATACGGTCGCGCCAACCAAAGCAGCGGGAAATTTCTTACCCACGCGCACATTATCCGCGCCGCAGCAAATCTGGAAAGAACCCTTTTCGCCGCAATTGACACGGCAAACGCTGATGTGCGTATCGGGAATGAGATTGCACTCCTCCACAAGACCTACCACAACACCGGAAATGTCCTTACCGATTTCTTTAACTTCTTCAACCTCGAAGCCTGCGGAGAAAAGTTTTTCTTCCAATTCCTTGGCAGAAACGTCAATATCAACGTACTCTTTCAACCAACTAAGCGGTGCCAGCATATTTTTCTCCTCCCTTCTCAGTCGCGGAACTGTCCCGCAAAGCGGGTGTCCGATTCAAACAAAGTTTTGATGTTATTGATACCGTATTTGAGCATCGCGATTCTTTCCACGCCCATACCGAAAGCAAATCCGGTGTATTCATCGGGATCGATACCGCAGTTTTCCAATACGTGACGGTTTACCATACCTGCACCGAGAACCTCGATCCAGCCGGTACCCTTGCAAAGCTTACAACCCTTGCCGCCGCATTCGAAGCAGGAAACGTCTACCTCAACACTGGGCTCGGTAAAGGGGAAGTAAGAGGGACGCAGACGGGTCTTTACACCCTTACCGAAAATCTTTTCGGAAAACAGATCCAGCATACCCTGCAAATCGCAAACGGAAATGCCCTTATCCACAACCAAGCCCTCCATCTGGGTAAACATGGGAGAGTGGGTGGCATCGTCGTCACTGCGGAATACCTTGCCCGGGGAAAGGATCTTAATGGGGGGCTGAGACTTTTCCATTACGTGGATCTGTCCCGCACTGGTCTGGGTGCGGAGCAAAAATCCGGGAGACAGGTAGAAGGTATCCTGCATATCTCTTGCAGGATGATCCTCGGGAGTATTGAGCGCAGTAAAGTTATAGTAATCGGTTTCGATTTCACTGCCCTCAAAAATCTCAAAGCCCATGGAGGCAAAAATCTCGATCAGTTCATTCTGCACCAAGGTATTGGGATGGAGAGAGCCAAAGCTGCGCTTTTCGCAGGGCTCGGTCACATCCACCTTCTCGGATGCAATCTTCTTTTCCAGCTCCTTCTTATGCAGAGCCGCGTCAGTCTCCTCAAAGAGTGCCAGCGCCCATTCCTTTACCTCGTTGATGCTTTTACCGACGGCAGGGCGATCTTCCTTGGGAACGTCCTTGAGTCCCTTCATCAGAAGAGAAATCTTTCCTTCCTTGTTATCCAGGAAGGTTTTGCGGAATTCGTACAGAGAGCGAGAGGTCTCGAAGGAATCGATCTTCTCCAGAATCTCACTGCGAATTTGTTCCAGTTTTTCTTTCATCTTTATTTCCTTTCTGCTATATAAAAAGCTCCCGACCTTTTCAGGACGAGAGCATAGCTTCGCGGTACCACCTGAATTTCGGGCATAGCCCAACAACTCATCTGCCTGTAACGGGGCAATCCGCAGCAGACTACCATTTTTTCACCTGCCGTGCTCCAAAGGGAAACGCTCCGCTTTTCCCACCCGAAGCGCTTCCAGCCGACGACGCTTCTTCTCTGTTGAGTTTTTTGAAAAACGGGCACACTTTTTCTTCGCATTTACTTTGGTATTTTATTACGAATTTGATTTTTTGTCAAGAAAAACCTTGACGAAATCCTATCTTTTATATATAATGATAATAAATCTCAATAACAAGGAGGATCCACCGTGCAAAAAAGGAATACTGCGCAAAAAAAGGCAATTTTCTCTGCCCTGTCCTCTCGATGTGATCACCCCTCCGCCACCCGACTTTACGAGGATTTGAAGAAAGACCATCCAAATCTTTCCCGCGCCACGGTATATCGCGTACTGAATACCGCCGCTGACGAGGGTGAGATCCTGCGAATTCACGCAGGAACGGAAGATCACTTTGACGGAACGCAAAATCATTGCCATATTATCTGCACCCAGTGCAATCATATTTTTGACGCCGCCTTCCCCCAAAACGTCATTCCCCAATTGGAGGAGGAATCCGGCTACGAGGTCACAAGCAAAAACGTGGTTTTCTACGGACTCTGCCCCGACTGTCAAAAAGAAGAATAGACTTTTCTCATAACGATAAAAGAAAAAACATCCCTCGGGATGTTTTTTCTTTTTTATGTCGCAATCCCTTGCGGGATTTGCCTATTTTCAGATGACAAAGCCTTCCTTACGCAGAATCTCCTGCAAAGCCGCTACGGGAATTTCTGCGGTGGGTTTTCCCTGAGACTTTGCTACGAATACGGCGTTGCCCGCAGCCTGTCCCAGCTGTGCACAGTAAGGCATAATTCTCAAAGAAGCCTGCGCCTCGTGAGATGCGGAAACACATCTGCCTGCTACCAAAAGATTCTTCATTCCCTTGGGAACAAGACAGCGGTACGGAATTTCAAACCATTCGCCCTCGGCAAAGTAGTGATGACTGGTTCCGCTTCCCTCGGGATTGTGAATATCAATGTCGTAATTGCTCACGGCAACCGCATCCTCAAAACGAGCAAGAGACAAACAGTCTTCACCGGTCAGCACGTATTCACCGATGATTTTACGGCTTTCACGAATACCGATTTGCACGGCGGTAGACAAAATACGCGCATTGGCAAAGGCTTTGAAATTGCTCTTTAAAAAGTGGAGCATTTCAAATACCTGCTCTCTTGCTTCGATCTCAGCGGCAGTCACCTCAAAACCGTCAATGGGGCTCTTTTTCACCACACGGGTGGTATTGAAATGAAGAACGCCCTGATTGTAGTTCAAGAAAATCAAAATGTTTTCACGGGGATTTTTGATTTTTCCTGCTTTCTTCCACTCCTCGTAGAGGGGATTCATATTGGGCTTGTCAATGGAATACTGCTCCATATCCACACCGCCCATACGGAAAGAAAGAGTCATGGGCTGACAAAGGCTGTCGCTTTCTCTGCCAAGCTGGAAATCGCATCCCGCCAAGGCAGAAAGTTCGCCGTCGCCCGTAGCATCAATATAGTAGTCTGCAGAAAATTCCATAGTTCCGCCCTTGGTATACACCTTCACCGAGGAAATTTCACCGTTTGCAGTAACCGCTTCCGTTACAACGGAATTATAAAGCAGCGTTACACCGGCAGAAACCGCCATACGGTTCAATACCAATTTCAATACTTCTTCGTCAAAACGGGTATCGTTATTCTCGCCCAAAATGGCTTGCATTTCGCGAACGATTTCCAAAAAGACGGATCCGCACAAATAGCCCTTGGTATCATCGGGGGTCTTGTCCTTTTGTCTTTTATCCCAATAGCGCATAAAGGGAGTCACCAATGCGTGCAAGGCGGCACCGCCCATAGCGTTATATCTCTCTACCAAAAGTACGGAAAGACCTTTTCGTGCAGCGGTAATGGCGCTGACCGCACCTGCAAAGCCACCGCCTGCTACAATCAAATCAAAATGCTTCATCATCATTCTCCTTAAAATTTTCTGTCTGAAAGGATTTTTGTTAAATAAACCGCGCCCTCTGCATGGCGTACACCACCGGAGGAATCAGCAAAAGCTGAATACCGATTCCAAGCAGAGATCCCGAAATCGTCGCTGTCATAACCATTTCCACAAAAAATTCGTGGTTTTTGTCAAAGACACTGATAAAATACGCCATCAAGCCCCAGGCAAGTCTGCCGAAAAACTGAGCAGACAAAAGAGAAACGTAAATTCCAAAAGGTTTTCTGGGCAAATAACGGTAAAACAATCCCGCAGACAAGCCGTAGATCGCAAGCTCCGCGGTCATACGAATGGCATCGGGATACAAAATAGGTGCGCCAAACATCAGATTACGCATCAGGGGAGCAATACCGCCTACCACACATCCCCAAACAGGCCCTGCAATAAAACCGCAAAGCAAAACGGGAAAGTGCATCGGGGAAAGCTTTCTGCCGATTTCGGGAATATTTCCCGTCAACATCGGAAGCACCATACATAAAGCAAGACAAACCGCCGCATAAACAATGCTGCGGATATCAAAAGATTTTCTGCCGGACATAATCAAACCTCTCATTCTTTTCCTTCGACAATATTACCATCAAATCCTGTGATTGTCAACTAAAACAAGTACCGCTTTTCCTTTCCCGTGCATAAACTAAAATGAAAATAAGCCTTTTTGAAAGGAGTGCTTTATGCCACAAGGAAGCCTTTATTTTACCGTAAGAAGCGCCGACAGCGCCTTCCCCGTCCAAAATGCCCGTATCACCCTTTACACCCCCGACGGAACGATGCTGGGAGAGGATCTGATCTCCAATGGAAACGGAATTTCCCGAGAATTTTTCATTGACGCACCCGATCGGAATTTATCCCTGCGCCCCGAAGAAGCTCTGCCCTATTCCACCTGCGACGCCCGCGTGGAGGCAGACGGCTTCTACACGTTTTTCATTCGCGGCGTTCAAATTTTCGCAGGGGAAAAAAGCGTCCTCCCCGCTGAAATGATCCCCCGTGGACAAAGCGAGGACGAGGTTTTGGAATACGACATCGGCCCACACGCGCTGAGACTTACCACAGAAAGCCGCAAAATCGCGCCAACGGAGGACAGCCGCATTTTCAGAGAGGTATTCATTCCCTCGCGGGTAACGGTGCATCTGGGTACCCCGAGCGCCTCCGCCTCCAACGTAACCGTTCCCTTTGTGGATTATATCAAAAACGTAGCCTCCAGCGAAATTTATCCCACCTGGCCCGAAGCAAGTCTGCGGGCAAATATTTATTGCCAGATTTCTTTCATCCTCAACCGCGTGTTTACCGAGTGGTATCCCTCCCGCGGCTACAATTTCAACATTACCAATTCCACCGCCTACGATCAGTATTTCGTTTACGGCAGAAACATTTTCGAAAGCATTTCAAAAATCGTTGACGAAATTTTCAACGAATACATACGCCGCCCGGGTAAAATCGATCCCTATTTTGCAGAATACTGTAACGGAACCACCGTAACCTGTGCCGGCCTTTCCCAATGGGGAACCGTAACCTTGGCGCAAAA
>JAZOSM010000113.1:0-22773 GCA_045657125.1 Eubacteriales bacterium | reverse complement strand
TCTCCTTTACGCCCCCGTGGGATCAAACGGTGAATCTGTTCGTACCGATCCTTTAAATTACGTGAAAATTCCTCAATAATACGCAACAAAAGACCGACTCCACGGAGTCGTTCTTTTGTTTTATTTTTATTTTGCGGCTTTGTGGCATTCGTTCAAAAGACGGATTTCTTCTGCCACGAATTCTTCGGCAGTGCCTTGTGTGAAGTAGCAAACGTAAACCTCGTAGCTGCCGTGGGGAAAGACCTCTTTGGTGGGAACGTATCCGTAATTTCCGTTGGTCAGGGACAGGGTGAAGGTCATTTTGAAGGGGGAGCCATCCCGTATCTGCATACCGCTTTGGTCAAACTGTTCGATGGGTGCGGCGGCAAATGCAATGTCTCCGAAAGAAATGGCGGAAAAGGGAACCTGGGTGGTTTCTCCGTAGCTTCCTCGGGTAATGATCGCCCAAACTTCACGTATGGACTGGAAGCCGTGTTCTCTTAGCTTGGTAGCGTATGCTTTGCCGTTTTTCTCGAGTTCGTAGACTTCCTTTGCTTGCTTGCGTCGTTCGGCGCTGTCTTGTTGCACCGTAGCATTGTAAAGAGAGGAAAATGCTTGAATTTTGCCGGTGTTCAAAGGTTTTTCATTTGCCACGGCATCCTTTGCAACTTCCCACATATGCTTGATTCCGTCCGTGCCGGAGAAATGTGCTTCCCCCGCAAGTCGGGTATTCATTTGCAGGTTTGCGCTGGAGCCGGAGTAATAAGCGAGATGAACGTCCATATCCTTTTCACCCATTTGACGCAGATAATGAACAAAATCGGCGGAATACTGTTCTACCCAAAAGCCGTAATGGGTCTGATAATTGATCATCAAAACGTCTTTTTTGCCTTCTCGCTGAAATCTTACGGTGCGAAGCTCGGGGTCCGAATCGGTTTCGTGGGCAATGGGCTTGTCGGCGCCGGTGGGACTCATTTTATACGTTCCGTCTGCCAAAAGATAGCGGCGCACGAAGTTGAGATTTTTCGTTTGGGATACGCCGCCGAAGGCCTCAGCGGGAGTAAGATCCGCCAAGGCTTGGCTGACCGCGGTTTTTAACTGCTTATAGAACGAATTCATCCAAACGACCATAGCGTCGGAGGTGCCGCCGATGGTGGGGGCGGAGTGGGTATGGGTCGCGCTGATCATAACGTATTCCGCAGGAATTTTGTAGGTCTTCTCAATGGTTTTCATGGCTTGCACGGCAACGCTTCTTTGAATTCCTTTTAAATCCACCGAAATCAAAAGAGCAACGTTTTCTCCGTCAGCCACGGCAGTGCAGGTGATCATAAGAGGATCGTGTGTGATCTTTGCGGTGCCGTTATAAATGGGCAGTTCCACCTGCGGTGTGCAGTCGACGCGGGAGTAACCCACGGAAAATCCATCGGGGAGTGTATAATCTCCGGCGTTTTCTTCTGCTTTGTCACTTGTTGCGGTATCTTTTTTTACGGGATCGGTGGCAGATGGGGTCGCAGAAAGCGGTGATCCGCAAGAGACACAGCCCCAAAGCGTGGCAACGGCTAAGAGAAAAAACAGAACTCGCTTCATGTTTGTGCTCCTTTCGGTGCTTTTATTCGGCTTGAATCAAATAATAAATGGAGGGAGATTTTTCGCCCAAAGTGAATTTGAGTTTGCCGTTTTCGTAGGTGGTTGGAACGGTGCCTACAAAGACACCTTCCGCATTGACCGCCCATACGATCATATTGCTGCGATTGGTTTCGATTTCGATTTCGGCTTCAATTACCTCACAGATAATGGGCGCTTTTCCGAAATCGTCCAGCTGCATATAAGGCGGCAGGCCGTCGTTTTTCTGCACCTGGTCGGGTGCAAGGCTCTGCTTCATATCCGTGTTTTCTACCTTACCAACGGCAGTCAACAGAATGGAGTCGGTTTTGGAAAGATCGAGATCGTTGTTCAGAGAAGAAAGGGCAATGACAGCGTAATCGTTGTTGCAGGTTACCTTCATTCCGGAAAGCGCAATCTCGCCGTTTTGGTTCAGTTTGCCGTAAACCGCCTTGGAGAAGGGGGTGTCAATGGTGCCGTAGCACTTTTTCCAGCTGCGGTACAATTCGCCCGTATCGGAGCAAACCTCGCCCTTTTCAAGGTCTACCAGAGGCTCGGTATCGGGCACGGCATTCTCACATTCGCCGAAGTAGTCCGTGCCGATCTGGCAAAGCTCCGTAGAGGCAATAAATGCTTTCTTGGAGGGCTGCGTTAAGGCGCCTGGCGCCTGATTCAGATCCGCGTTCAGGTCTCCCACGCGAATGGTGATCTTCTTTTCCGAGGGACGTACGTCCTCGCGGCGGGTAATGATGGAGGCGTGGTAGAACATACCGAATTTTGCAGGGTCGTTCCAAGTGGAGAAAATACCCTCGCGGTAGCCTACGTTGCCGATGGTTTCGCTGTTTACCTCCTTGCCCAGAATCTTCATGTGCTCCAGAAGGCTTGTGTAAGCGTAGGTGTGAATGGTGTAACCCGACCAGTTCTGCAGCATACCGATGGCGGCAAGCATAATGGGGCTTTCCGCGCGGAAGGCGTTGGGGAAAGTCACGTCCCATTCGGAGGTAAAGAAGGGTCTGCCGAATTTACGCATACGGGCGTTACGCATGGCACCCCATTCGGGCTGCTCGTGGAGAGAAATATGTCTGCAATATTTCTTGCCGGGATCCCAAGACATAAAGCGCACGTTCAGGTGGGAGTCCATAAAGTCTCCGCTGAGCTGGGCTGCCTTGCACTGCACGTATTTCCATGAGAAATTCATACCGGTGAAGGGGATTCTGACGCCCAGAGAGCGCATATAGCCAAAGATCTCGTCGTGGTACTCACGGCATACCTTGGTCTTAAATTCGTTCAGGGTCTCGTCGGTAATATCGTTGAGATCCGTGGTGTCCACGTCCGCATCCTTACCGTTTTCCAGAACCCAGGCGCGGTACATTTCACGGAATTCCGAAGCATAAGGCTCTACGTTGATATACTTGCGGAAGGTACCGAACAGATCCACCTCGTTTACCGCATCGGAAAGCACGAAGGCGGGATCGTCCTTGTAAGCAAGACCCGTATAGGGGTTTACGTGCTCCCACATAGTCTTGCAGTATTCCTTCTGCAGTTCGATAATACGTCGATCGAACAGACAGTAGGGCGCGGCTCTGTCACAGAGAAGTTCGGAGCTTCTAACGCCGTCCTCCGCCTTGAATTTGCGGTAGGTCAGCATATCAAGATAGATGTAGATGCCCTCTTTTTTTAGGCAGGAGATCAGATAATCCAATCGGTCAAAGGATTCGGGATCGTAGGTGGAGGTATTGGAAAGGCGTTTGCCTTTTTTCAACTGATAAATGCTGGGAGTTGCCCATTCGGAATCCATCTGGTGAAGGCGCACCATATTACATCCGTAAGCGGCAAGACGCTTGGCAAGCTTTTCGGCGTAAGGCTTTTCGGGGAAGCAAGCACCGCTGTTCAGGTTGGTGCCCCAAAAGCGCACGGGAGTTCCGTCTTCGAATACGAACCGTTCGCCCTGCACCGTGAGAAAGCCGTGTTTTCCTGCAGGCTTTTCATTTTCGAAAAGATAGGAAATATCAATGGGTGCAAAATCATGATAAGCGGGAAAGGGAATCATTTTTGCCATAATTTGGTACTCCTTTTTTTATCTTGATTGACGATTTTACTATAGCATATATTTTTTGCAAATGACAAGAAAAAAATAAATATCGCAAAATATGGCGTGTTTTTAGCAACTTTGGGAAAAACTCCCCGGACCGGCAGATCTGCCATTTCAAAAATATGACCATCCGTGTTAAGGACGGGTCCGAGCCCTTTCCTCTGTTCGTAGCCGCCAATTTTGATAAGATCATTTTCGAGAATTGCACCGTGGAAGGAACGGACGAGCCTCGGATCCGGATTGCAAACGACGGCGTGGTCGAGCAAATCAATTCCACTCCCATTGCCGTGAAAAAAGCCACTTGGGATGAGTGCATCGAGGCACATCCTTGGGGCATTGCACCGCAGGACCGCGGCAAGAACAGAACCTTTGTATAAACAAAAAATGCGACGAGTAATCGTCGCATTTTTTCATTATTATTTGATGGTTTCACTGTGATTCAGGACGGAGGTGCTGTAAAGGAATAACACGTCCTGTCCCTCAAACTCGATAAAGTTTCCCAAAAATGTGGGCTGCAGATAACGAATATCTACCAGAGTGATCTTGGCGTAATCTTCTGCCAATAGCGGTGCGATGGCACTGCCGAAGGAATCACGAAAGATGATCAGTTCCTTTTTTGTTTGTGCGTCGGGGTTTTCGATGGTTACAAGAGAAAGGGGCCCTCCGAGGAAAAGCTCGTAGGGGTCTTTTCCCTCGGCTTTTTCAAGCTCGTACACCGAAATTTTTTTGTTGTTTTGATAATCGAACACGGTGCAGTTTTTCAAAGTATCGTTGGTCAGAAAGCGCAAAGTGTCGGGATCGGGATTCAGCGCGGACTGTCCGTGATACACACCGCGAAAAGGAGTGGAGAGGGTTACGGTTTCGTATTTTGCATCTGCTTTTCCGCCCATTCCCTCAAGCAGCGTCCTTGCCAGCGGGAGAAGATTTTCCTGCCGCAGATGGGTGTCGGTTCGATAAAAGTCATCGGCTGTAACCGTGTCGCGCAGTTCAATGGGGGTCAGGAACGGCACGGTATCATAAATTTTTTTGTACAGCGCGTCGTAGTCGGCTGCGGGGAATCCGTTTTCCTCTGCGAGAAAATAATTTTTATCGGGAATGACGGCAAGATATCCCTTGACGTTTTTGTCTGCCATATATTTTTCCCACACGAAACGGAATCGCTCTCCTGCGCGCTCCACTGAATTTTTATCCAAAGGATAATCGAGCTTCGAGAGGTGGTTGTTTGCTTGATAAATATCGTTGTTTTCTTGGCGCAAGAAAACGTTTTTGGAAAAATGCGCCTTGATACTGCGGAACGTTTCACGCAGGGGGAATTGATCCGGCGCGTAGGAATCAAAGTTTTTCATAAAATCCCCGGATATAATCGTCTCAAAACGAAATTCGGGAAATTGTTTTAATTTTCTGCGTTCCGCTTCGGAAAAGTCGTCTGCAGGACGAAAAATTGCCCACAGAGAAAATACACCCAAAAAAAGCAGGGTTGCGATGGTGGTGGCAACGTATTTGATTTTATCTGTCATACTTGCCTCCTAAAAACGAAAATAAAGGAACGGATTAAAGGAGCCGTCCACAAGGTATGCGGTGATTACGGTCAAAAGAAAAAGCATCGCCGCAGGCTCTAAAATTACGAGCGCCTTTTTTACGGGGAGTTTGTCCGACAAACGGGTGAAAAGCATCTTCGGCAGGGGAGTGGCTCCCACAATCGCCAAAAGCAGTACAAAGCCGTAATTGCGCAATTGATACCAAAATTCTACGGATGCCAACGGCAGTTTGCCAAAACCGAACATGGATTGGATTTGATGCGCCATTGCCGTAAGGGAGGAGAAGCTGAAGATCATAAAACTGATTCCCACTACGGGCAAAAGATATATCCGTGACAGAACACGGGAGCGATTGAGGTGCTTTAACAAAAAGTGCTTTTCGATCATTAGAACGACCGCAAAATACAGTCCCCACAGAATAAAGTTCCAGTCTGCGCCGTGCCAAAAGCCCGTTAAAAACCAAATGGTGAAAATGTTCAGCAGATGGCGTGCGGGGCGAACGCGGTTTCCGCCCATGGGAATGTAAACGTAGTCGCGGAACCAACTGCCCAAAGAAATGTGCCATCTTCTCCAAAATTCCGTAGCGCTTTTGGCAATAAAGGGGTAATTGAAGTTTTCCATAAAATGAAAACCGAAAATTCTGCCCAAGCCGATTGCCATATCCGAATAGCCGGAAAAGTCAAAATAAACGTGGAGGCAGTATGCGACGGCATAGAGCCAACAGAACAAAACGGAGGAATCCTGCGTTTTGTAAAAAGCATCGCAAAGCTCTCCCAGTACGTTGGCGATTAGAATTTTCTTTCCCAAGCCCATAATGAATCTGCGGATTCCGCACGCGAAATTCTCAAAACTGTGGGTGCGGTTTTTCATCTGCTTTGCTACGTCAACGTAGCGAACGATGGGTCCTGCAATGAGCTGGGGGAACATGGAGATGTAGGCGGCAAGATCGATGAGATTTTTTTGAGCGGGAACGTCCTTGCGGTAAACGTCTACCGTGTAACTGAGGATCTGAAAGGTGTAGAAGCTGATTCCGATGGGGAGTGCAATCTCAAGCAAGGGGATGGAAAGCCCCGTTGCCCGATTGAAGTTTTCAAGAAAGAAATTTGCATACTTGAAAATGCAAAGAAAAGAAAGATTTGCAGTTACGGAAAAAATTAAAACCAGCTGTTTTGCTTTCTTTTTAGAGAAAGCCTCAATCAAGAGGCCGGAAACGTATCCGATCAAGATTGAGGCTATCATCAGAATCAAAAATTTCGGTTCACCCCAACCGTAAAACACAAGGCTTGTTAAAAGTAAAACCGTGTTTTTCAGTTTTTGGGGAGCCAAAAAGTACAGAAGCAGTACACACGGCAGAAAGTAAAATAAGAAGGGAATACTTGAAAAAAGCATTTCTTTCCCCTTTCTGCATCAAAAGTTTATGCCAGAGATTCTTCTACCTTCAAAACTGCCTGATCACCGTAAGAATCCTTAACGGCATTCTTGAAGGTGTCGATGTTCTCGGTGTTTCCGAAAACGGCAATCACGTATTCGCTGTCCACGGTGTAAATGAGCAGGGTATCAGGGAAACCGCACATCCAGCGAGTGCCTTTGATGCTGTCCTTGAGAGATTCAGTCAAAGCGGCGGCATCTTCTGCTTTTACGTGGTAAACTGCGCCGGTGAAGCTGTTTGCGTTCATCATGTGGGTCAAGGAAGCGGCATCCAGTACCTTACCCAGTGCATCCTCGGTGATGTGCAGGGAGGCGGTAACGCTTTCAACGTTCTTCAGGTCGATGCTGCCTGCTTTTCCGTCAACGGGAGCTTCAACTGCACCGCCCATTGCCGCGAACTTTTTGTCTTCGGGGAATTTATCCCAGATTTTGTTCATAATGGAAGCGGCGTCAACTGCAGCTTCGTCTTTTTTGTTATCATCGACTTTTTCTTCGGTTTTTACTTCTGTTTTGGTTTCGAGTTTTTCTTCGGTGGTAACCTTGGGTTCTTCGGTTTCGGTTACCTTGGCGGGCTCATTGCAAGCAACCAAGGAAAGCAGCGTGCTTACTGCAAGCAATGCAAATACGATTCTCTTTTTCATTTTGTTTCTCCTTTTTCGGGCAAAATAAATTTTGTTGGCAAAACATTGTCTCCCCTTGTATCGTCAATAAAAAAACAAAACTGTGGGGCGTTGTTATTCTTTCCTTATTTCTCGTGCTTTATGCTTTTGGCAAAAGAAATTGGAATGCTTTACCAATTTTAACAATTATACTATAACGGGCGGTTTTAGTAAATAACAAAATCGTGAAAGAATTGGAAATATTCTTGATTTTCCTTTCGGAGGATGTTAAAATAAATATGTAAATGATTTCCAAAACCATAAAGGAGAACGTCAATGAAAACGATTAACAGTGACCTTTGTCATTTGGGGCTGTTTCCCGATGCGGAAAAGAAGCTTCGCTATACCGAAGGGGTAGATTTTGATTCCTGGAAAAAGGAAGTGAGAGAGAAGTTTATCACGCTGCTCGGTCTGGACCGCATTGCCAAAAATGCTTGCGAGCCCAATGTAGATATTGAGGAAGAAGTGCAGATGGAGGGATACCGCCGCATTCGCTTCACCTTTGAAAGCGAAAAGGGTGCCGTCGTTCCTTGCTATTTGCTTGTTCCCGACGATGCAGGGGAGAAAAAATACCCCGTTGCCATCACCATGCAGGGACATTCCTCCGGCTTCCATAATTCCGTAGGAATCCCGAAGTCCGAAAAGGACGCGGAATATCAGCAGGATCGCGGAATGTTCGGTGTGCAGGCAGTACAGCACGGCTTTATTTCTCTTTGTCTGGAGCAGAGAGGTATGGGCGAAAGTCTTTCCGAATTCCAGAAGGGTAAGGAAAAACCAAAAAAGTGCATTCACACCGCAATGACCGCCCTTGCCTTGGGCAGAACCATTCTCGGTGAGCGTGTTTGGGATCTGTCCCGCGCCATTGACGTTCTGGAAGGCATGAAGGATCTGGGTCTTGATACCGATAAGATCCTGATTACCGGTAACTCCGGCGGCGGAACCATTTCCTTCTACGCCGCTTGCTACGACGAAAGAATCAAGTTCAGCGCACCCTCCTGTGCGTTCTGCTCTTATCTGACCTCCATTCTCAACGTTCCCCATTGTTCCTGCAACTATATCCCCGGAATTTTGGATTGGTTTGAAATGGAAGATCTCGCTTGTCTGATCGCACCCCGTCCCTTTACGGTCATTGCAGGCAAGGATGATAAAATCTTCCCTGTTGAGGGCGTGCGCGAATCCTTTGAGGTCGTCAAGGAGATCTATAAGGCCGCAGGTGCACCCGATGCCTGCCGCATGGTGGAAACTCCCATGCCCCACTGGTGGTGCAAGGACATCGTCTGGGATGCCATTCTGGACCGCACCGCAAAAATGGGTTGGTAAATTTCTTCAATCAAAAAACGGTTCAAGTTGAACCGTTTTTTTTCGTTTATTTTATTGCTTTATATTCCGCCAAAAGGTCTGCGGCGCCTTGCTGGAGGATCTCGGAAACGGAGGAGTCGAAGCGGGAATTGCTCGCTTCGTAACCGCCCTCGTCAAAGGCATCCTTGGTGGGCAGGTATCCCTGACCTCCGTCGGTAAGACAAGCGGTGATTACGTAAAGTCCGTCACCTGCTTTTCTTGCTTTTGCGGCGTACTCGGTGAAAGGCTCGCCTCCGAAACCGATGAAAGCTACTTTGCCGATGCCGAGAATGGCAACGGGAACCTTTTGGAACAAGGTCTCCCGAGGAAGCTGGCTGACGCGCCAAATGTCGCAGGCAAAAGCAAAATCACGGGGACGTTCACGCGTTCCATCATTGATTCCTTTTTGCCAAGCAATGTATTCATCCAAATGTTCGATTCCGCTGGTGTTGGTGGGAACGTATTTCATTTCCACCTTGCCCCAGATTTTGCCCGTTTCCATAGGACGGGCGCTGTTCCATAGCTTTTCTACCGTGTCGGTAATGATTCGTCCCATTTTTGCGGCGTGGGCGATACCGCCTTCACGCTCGGGAACGTCGGGATTGAGGTGGTTGGAATCGCCTTGGGCGCCGTTGACTAGAATACATTTGGTGTTTGGAATGGTGCTTTCCGTATATCTTCTGACAAATCCGGGCCAGTCTGCACTGATTTTCGTGCCGCCCACCACGTCCGGGTGGGTAGAGAAGTTGACCAGAGCAATATCGGGCGCGCCGTCTCTTACAAAGCGAAGCAGTCGGACCGTGTTATCCGATTCTCCGATAGGACCTACGATGTCGGGATTTCCCTTGGTGGGGTTGGTTTTACATTTGCCGTTTTTCATCCGATAGCGGCGGATAAAGGAGATGGGCTGTGCGGTCTGAGCCTCGCCCTGCAGCAAAACGCTTTCTTTCAAATCGTTTAAAGCAAGGGTTACTACGTCGCAGTATTTGCGATACAGCATTTCCAGATAGATTTTGTCGTCGTAGCCGTTGTTTCCCAGTTGGGGCTTACAGCCGATCCGCAGGGAGGTGTGCTGATGCAAACCCTGCATAAAAACGTGGTCGGCAGACAAATCGCATTTTTTTGCAATGCGGTTTCTGATTTCCGTAGCCGCATTTTCCATTACGTACAAAAAGTCTGCAGTGATCAGAACCGCTTTGGTTTCTCCGTCGGAGAAGGCAATACAGTTCAGCTCAAGGGGGTCTTCGATTCCGTCTGCATAACGGACTTTGGAAGCGCCGGCCAATGGAGCGCCTAAATTGGGCGTGATGTCAAGTCGTGCAAATCCGGTGTAAAACATAATGACTCCTCATGGATCAGAAAGCGATTTCGATAACCTCTCCGTTGTAATATTTTTCGGGGAAATACAAAAGGAAAAAGGTGTGGGTGGGAAGTTCGTCCTCAACCTCGTCGGCGGAAATGACGATGGTAATGACACTGCCGCTTTGTATGACGGAGGCGGTGCCGAAATAGTGATGCTTGGACAGATCAACCAGCTCCACGATTACGCAGGCGCCCTCGGTGTCGGCAAGAATTTTTTTCTCATCGGCTGCGGTGAAGTTGGAAAGGTAAGGGCGGTAGGGATCCAGGTCTGCTTTGGATTTGATGGGAATGACGCCGTTGTCGGTGTTGGTAAGCGTACCGGAATCGCCCCAGCCACGCCAAGCACCGATTTTGCCCAGAAGTTCGTCTTCGGGAATTTCATCGACGGGTTCATCTACGATGGTGCTTGGAACGGGAATGGGTTTTTCTTTGGTTTCGGTAGCGGTCAAGGTGATTTCTTCGGTGGTGGCATCGGACGCAGGCTCCTTGGCGCAGGAGATGCTGCCAAGACACATAAGGAATGCCAAAAGGCCGTATACCAACCGTTTATAAGTGGTTTTTTTCATAATAAACCTCCGAGACTTCTTTTCTTTGTTTAATTGGATTTTTATTATTCTATCACATTTTTTCGCCGCTTACAATAGAATACGGGTAGAAAGTGTGTGAAAAAGCCCCGAAAAGTATGAAAATGAAAAAAACTCTTGATTTTTCAAAAAAACTGTGGTAGAATATGCATATAGCAATAAAGTTGAATGTGAGTAGAGTGGAAATCCGCTCTACTCGCTTTGCTATGAAAAGATATTTTTGCGAGGTTTTGATTTGGCAGAAAAGAAAGGTCGCGGCAAAATCGCCGCAATGGTAGAGGAGCTTATTCGTGAGCCTGTGCAGAATGCAGGGTATCTTCTTTGGGACGTAGATTATTATAAGGAAGGCGCTGATTACAACCTTCTTGTCACCATCGAAAATCCCGATCGCAAAACACCCATTGATTTGGACGATTGCGAAAAGGTTTCCCGTTTGCTCAGCCCCATTTTGGATGAAGCGGATCCCATTCAGGATATGTATTATCTGGAGGTTTCCTCCGCCGGCTTGGAACGGACTTTGAACCGTCCCGAGCATTTTGAATTCTATCTTGGCAGACCGGTTTCGGTTCGTCTGTATGCCCCTCTGAACGGAGTCAAAAGTTTCGCAGGAAACCTTTTGGCATACGACGATGATGCCATTACCCTTGACGTTGAGGGTGAACGTACCGTTTTGAAAAAAGACGCGGTGGCAAAGGTTCTCACCGCGGAAGAACTGTAATATTCTGGAAAACAGGAAAGGATAACCGGAAATGAATAACGAGTTTTTTGACGCATTGGAAGCTCTCGAGAGAGAAAAGGGAATTCCCAAGGAATTTATGCTTGAGAGAGTGGAAGCCGCACTTTTGGCAGGCTACAAAAAAGAGAACAACAACGAATCCAACGTTCGTGTTGCCATCGACCCTGTAAAGCGTACCGTAAAAATGTATCGTCTGATGACGGTTGTGGAAGAAGTGCAGGATCCCTCCTGCGAACTGACCTTGGAGGATGCACGCAAGAAATTGAAGCGCGCCAAGATCGGCGATATTCAGGAATATGAATTCAAGCCCAAGAATTTCGGCAGAATTCCTGCTCAGAATGCAAAGCAGGTCATCGTACAGGGAATTCGCGAAGCAGAGCGCGGAAAACTGATTGAAGAATACGAGAAAAAGACTGAGGGTATCATTACCGGTACCGTTATGATTATCGAGCGTCTGACCGGCAACGTAATTCTGGAGTTTGAAAACACCCAGGCTACGCTGGTTCGTGCAGAGCAACTTCCCACCGACCGTTTCAAGGTAGGCGATCACGTAAAGGTTTACGTTTGCGAAGTAAAGAAGGATGCAAGAACCCCCATCATCGTACTTTCCCGTACCCATCCCAACTTCATCAAGCGTATGTTTGAGACCGAGGTTCCCGAAATTCAGGACGGAACCGTTATCATTCACGGTATTGCAAGAGAAGCGGGCAGCCGTACCAAAGTGGCAGTATACTCCCGTGACGAGAACGTTGATCCCATCGGTAGCTGTATCGGGTTGAAGGGTATGAGAAAAGCAAACATCCTCAAGGAAGCTCCCGGTGAAAAGATCGATCTGATCCAGTACAGCGAAGATCCCGCAGAATTTATCGCTGCATCTCTCGCGCCTGCTACCGTGCTTTCCGTAGACGTAAACGACGATAAGACCTGTCAGGTATCCGTGGCTCCCGATCAGCTTTCTCTTGCTATCGGTAAAGAGGGTCAGAACGTTCGTCTTGCCGCAAAGATCACCGGCTACAAGATCGACATCAAGGCTTAAAAATGACAGAAAAAAAGGTGCCGTTGCGCCGCTGTGTCGGATGCAATGAGCAAAAAACAAAAAAAGAATTGGTCCGCGTAATCCGTACGCCCGAAGGGGAAATCCTTTTGGATGAAAGCGGGAAGGCAAACGGTCGCGGTGTCTATCTTTGCCCGAAGAAAAGTTGCTTGCAAATGGCAAGAAAAGCCAAACGCCTGGAACGAAATCTGAAGGTGGCGATTCCCGATGAAATCTGGACGCTTCTGGAGGAGAAATTGGGGCAATGACAGCAGATAAATTGCGCGGTGCGCTTGGCTTGTGCCGACGCGCCGGAAAGGTTACCGTTGGGATTACCCTTGTGAAGGAACAGCTTCACAAAGGGAATGCAGCGCTGGTGCTCCTTGCCGCAGATGCGGCGAAGAATACGGAAGATCGCATTCTTCCTCTTGCAGAGCATAAGGCGATTCCCGTCCGCCGTGTTTCTTTGACGAAAAAGGAACTCGCTCTCGCGGTAGGGAAAAGCACGGAGGCGGTTTGTGTCTCTGTTCCCAAGGAATTTGTGAATTTAGTGTTGGCTTCGCTTTGAAGCCGTTTGGAGGGATTTTATGGCAGAAACAGTAAAAATCAGTCAACTTGCGAAAGATCTGGAAATCAAATCCAAAGATTTGACCGCACTTTTTTCTGAACTTGGTATGACCAAGCAGACCGGCGGAACTTTGGAGTTGGACGAGGTTAGCTTCGTGATCCAGACTTTGATGGATCGCTTTCCCGTTGAGAACATCAATGACTATATTGATGGAAAGTGCAAGGTGAAACCCACCGCGCAAGAGCTTGAAGAAATGGAAGCCGCTGCAAAAGCAGAGGCAGAGCGTCTTGCCGCAGAAAAGGCAGAAGCAGAGCGCATTGCTGCAGAAAAGGCAGAGGCTGAGCGTATCGCCCGTGAAAAGGCGGAGGCAGAGCGTCTTGCAGCCGAGAAAGCAGAAGCAGAGCGTCTTGCCGCTGAGAAAAAAGCGGAAGAAGAAAAGAAGGCACTGGAAGCTAAGCGTGCTGCTGAGCGTATGGCTGCTACCGAGCGTGCCGCCGCAAATGCAAAGGCAGAAGCGGAAAGAAAGAAGAAAGAAAAGGAAGAACGCTTTGCAGCAGCTCGTCCCGGTAAGGCTGAAAAGAAAGAGAAAAAGCGCGAAGAAAGAGGAGAAAAGCGTGCTCCCTCCGCACAGCAGACTCCCGTATTCGACGGTCCCAAGACCGAATTTGTAGCAAAGAAAAAAGAGACCCGTATCATCGACACGAAGATCGTAGACATCGATCTTTCCAAGTACGATGAAAAGAATTACGAGTTTGGTACAGACGCACAGCGTCGTCGTATGCAGCAGCCCCGCCGTCCCCGCAAGAACGATAAGAAAAAGCGCGGAAACGAGGCAGTTGTAAGAGCAACCATTCCCACGCAGATCTCCATTCCCGAGACCATCGTGGTTTCCGATCTTGCAAAAGAACTTCGTGTGACCACCGCCGATGTTATGAAGAAATTGATGATGATGGGCGCGATGGCTACCGCAAACCAGAGCATCGACTTTGATACCGCAGCACTGGTAGCTGACGAATTCGGCAGTGAAGCAGTTCCGCTGAAGGTTGTTACCATTGAGGAGAAATTGATCGACGAACATACCGACGTTGCAGACGGTCTGGAAGAAAGAAGCCCCGTTGTCGTTGTAATGGGTCACGTTGACCACGGTAAAACTTCTATTTTGGATGCCATCCGTCACGCAAGCGTTGCCGCAGGCGAGGCAGGCGGTATTACCCAGCACATCGGTGCATACCGTATTGAGGTAGAGGGCAAGCCCATTACCTTCCTGGATACTGCCGGTCACGCGGCATTTACGGCTATGCGTGCACGTGGTGCACAGCTGACCGACATTGCGATTCTCGTAGTTGCGGCAGACGACGGTATTATGCCTCAGACCGTTGAGGCGATCAACCACGCCAAGGCGGCAGGTGTTTCCATTATCGTTGCCATCAACAAAATGGATAAGCCCTCTGCCAACCCCGATGCCATCAAGCAGGAATTGACCAAGTATGATCTGGTTCCCGAGGAATGGGGCGGCGACGTAATTTGTGTTCCCGTTTCCGCACTGACCAAAAAGGGTATTCCCGATCTTTTGGAGAACATTCTTTTGGTTGCCGAAATGGCAGATTTGAAAGCAAATCCCAACCGCGAAGCAAAGGGTGCGGTTATCGAAGCAAAACTGGATAAGGGCAGAGGTCCCGTGGCTACCGTTTTGGTACAGAACGGTACCCTCCACGTAGGTGACGTAATCATTGCAGGCGGCGCCGTAGGCAGAGTTCGTGCTATGACCGACGATAAGGGCAGACAGTTGAAGGCGGCAGGCCCCTCCGTTCCCGTGGAAATTCTTGGTTTGGACCAGGTTCCCGGCGCAGGCGATATCTTCAATGCCGTTAAGGATGAGAAGATGGCAAGAGAGCTTGCTGATCAGAGAAAAGATAAGCAGAAGGAAGAAGAATTCCGTGCCAATGCAAAGGTTAGTCTGGAGGACTTCTTCAATCAGATGAAGGAAGGCGTGCAGAGCCTGAATATCATCGTCAAAGCCGACGTGCAGGGTAGTGCAGAGGCTGTAAAGGCTTCCTTGGAAAAACTTTCCTGCGAGGAAGTAAAGGTAAAAGTAATTCACGCCGCAGTTGGCGGTATTACCGAGAACGACGTTATGCTTGCCGCTGCGTCTCAGGCGATCATTGTCGGCTTTAACGTTCGTCCCGACAGAGGTGCTACAGAAAGCGCAACGCAGAACGACGTTGATATCCGTACTTACCGCATTATTTACGAATGCCTGGAAGAAATCGAAAAGGCGATGAAGGGAATGCTTGCACCCACGTTCCGCGAGAACGTATTGGGCCAGGCTGAGGTTCGTCAGACCATTCGCGTACCCGGTGTCGGTGTTATTGCAGGTTCTTACGTAATCGACGGTAAGGTAACCCGCAGCAGTATGATCCGTGTACTCCGTGACAGCGTTGTAATCTTTGAAGATAAAATTGCTTCTCTCAAGCGCTTCAAGGACGATGCCAAGGAAGTTGCACAGGGCTACGAATGCGGTATCGGATTGGAAAAATTCAACGATATTCACGTAGGTGACGTTTTGGAAGCCTACGTTATGGAAGAGGTTCAGAATTCCTGACCCTTCTTGAAAGGAAACTATGAATCACAGACAGGAACGAGTAAATGATTCCGTTGCCCACGTTTTGGGGGAAATTATTCGCGAGGTCAAGGACCCGCGCGTTACCTCGGCATTCGTTACGATCAATGCCGCCCGTGTAACCCCCGATTTGAAATATGCCAAGATTTACTTTGGTATTATCGTGGGCGACCCCGAACAGGTCCGGAAGGGATTGGAGTGCGCCTCCGGCTTTCTCCGTACCTCCCTTGCAAAGCGTCTCAATCTTCGCCAGACTCCCGAACTTAGCTTTATCTATGATCGGTCTGCGGAGCATGGAGCCCATATTGCTCAGGTTCTGAAGGATTTGAATGCGAATGGAACAGAAAATACAGAAAACTGATTTAAGAGAAATCGCTGATATGCTGCTTGAACCCGGCTTTGACCGGGTTCTCGTTGCTTGTCATCGATCCCCCGACGGAGATGCCGTCGGATCTTCCCACGCCCTAGCCCACGCCCTGCGAAAGATTGGAAAACAAGCTCGCGTTTTTTGTCCCGATCCCATTGGAAGTGAGTTTTCCTACCTGACCGAAGCGGAGGAGGGGCTTTTTTCGTTTGAGCCGGAGCATTTCGTCACGGTGGATATTGCATCTCCCGAGATGCTTTGCGGCGCTTTTTTCACGGAACAGATTGAAATTGCTTTGGACCATCACCGAATCAATTCTGTTTCCAGCAAAATCAAATACGTAGATCCCGCGAAAGCAAGCTGCGGAGAAATCGTTTTGCAGCTGCTTCGTGAAATGGAAATTTCCTTTGACCGCTATTTGGCACAGGCGCTTTATACCGCCATTGCCACCGATACGGGATGCTTCCGCTATTCCAATACGGGCGAGGATACGTTCCTTGCGGCAGCTTTTCTTTCTGCCTATGCACAAAAGGGCGATTTCTACCGAATCAATAAAGCTATGTTTGAAACGAAGTCGGCATTGCTTCTTTCCCTGGAAAGCTATGCGGGAGCGAATTTTAAAACCGCTTGTTCGGGACAGATTGCCTATCTGATCCTTTCTGCCGAAACACAGGCAGAGCTTGGCGTTTCTTATTCCCAGCTTGATACGGTGATCAACGTGATCCGTCAGCTTCAGGGAGTGCGCGTTTCTTTTGTAGCAAAAGAGCGCGAGGAGGGTGTTTATAAGGTTTCCGTCCGCAGCGAAGAAGGCTTTGACGCCTCCGATTTTTGCCGTGTATTTGGCGGCGGCGGACATATTGCCGCGGCAGGATGCACCTTGACGGGAACGGAAGAAAAAATCACCGCGGAACTTTTGGCTGAAGCGGAAAGGAGACTCTCGTGAAAAGCGGAGTTCTCTGCTTGTATAAAGAGGCGGGCTTTACCTCTCATGATGCCGTAGCCCGCATCCGCAGACTGTACGGCACGAAAAAGGTAGGTCATACGGGTACTTTGGATCCTCAGGCAACGGGCGTTCTTCCGATCTTGATCGGAAATGCCGTCAAAGCCTGCGACCTTCTTCCCGATGAAACGAAGATTTACCATGCCACGGTTCGCTTCGGTGTTGCTACCGATACCGAGGACGTTTGGGGAAAGGTTCTTTCCGAGGATGACCGCCGTCCAACCCGCAGGGCGTTGGAAAAGGCTGCTGCTGAATTTCTTGGGGAGTATATGCAGATCCCTCCTATGGTATCTGCCGTAAAAATCGGCGGAAAAAAACTTTATGAATACGCCCGCGAGGGAAAGGTGATCGACCGCCCTGCGCGAAAGGTGTTTGTCCACAGATTTGAGCTATGCTCCTATTCCCATGAACAGGCGAGCTTTTTTGCAGAGGTTTCAAAGGGAACGTATATTCGCACCTTGCTTACCGATTTGTGTGCCCGCGTGGACTGTATCGGCGCAATGAGTCAATTGCAACGAACCAAAAGCGGTTCTTTTTTGGTGGAAAACACCGTTACTTTGGAAGAAATCGAACAGATGTCTCCCGCAAAGCGCGAGGAGATTCTTGTAAAAACCGAAAGTGTCTTTGAACAGCACCCCGCCTATTGTCTTTCCGACTTTTTCGGAAAGCTTGTTTCTGACGGGCAGGCGGTGAATTGCTCAAAGCTTGGACTTTCCGACGAGCCTGTGGGAAAACGTTTTCGTCTGTATCAAAACGGCGCGTTTTTCGCATTGGGCGAGATCGTTGAACGGGACGGCGAGAAATGTCTTTTCAAGATTAAGAATTTTCCTGCCGATTCTCAATAAACCGTCCGATACAATCGAATAGATTTGTTCTTCGAGGGAAAAATAGTAATACATTTTTTACTCGGAGGATTTTATGAAAGCTGTTATTTTAGCGGGTGGACGAGGCGAACGGCTTCGACCCATTACCGATTCCAGACCCAAACCTTTAGTACCTGTTTTGGCAAGACCTGTTATGGATTATTGCCTGTCTCTCCTGGCACATCACGGAGTGACGCGAGGGTACGTGACGACCCATTATCTTGCCGATCAGATTCGTCATCGCTACGGCAAGGAGGCGTTTGGTATATCCCTGTCCTATCATTTGGAAAACGTACCGTTGGGTACCTGCGGCGGGGTAAAACTTTTAGAGAAGGAATTTGAATCGGAAGAACTTTTCCTGGTAATGAGTGGAGACGCCCTTTGTGATTTTGATCTTGGATCGGCAATCCGTTTTCATCGGGAAAAGGGTGCAGACGTTACCGTGATCTTGTCCAGCGTGAAAACGCCCTTGGAATACGGTGTTGTGCTCCGCGATACCGTCTCTCGCATTTTTGCTTTTTCGGAAAAGCCCGATTGGGCTGAAACCCTTTCCGATTTGGCAAACACGGGCGTGTATATTTTGTCCCCGAAGGTACTGAAAAAAGTACCCGAGGGCAAGAATTTTGATTTTGCCGCAGACCTGTTTCCTTTATTGATTCGTGAGGGATATTCTCTTTACGGTTATAAGGACGACGGGTATTGGTGTGACATCGGCAAAATCTCCACCTTGTATCGTTGTAATTTGGACGTGATGCAGGGGAAAGCCAAAACCTATCTGGAACCCATTGGGAAAACGATGCAAAGCTCGGATGGTGAAGGCTTGTATTTTGTCTCAAATAGTGCCGTCGTGGAGGACGGTGCTGAAATTCGGCAAAACACCGTCATATCACCCAAGGCGCATTTGTCCGAGGGAAGCCGCGTGTCGGGGTCCTTGGTGATGGAAAATGCCGAACTGAAACAAGGAGCTACGGTCAAGGAAGCCATCCTTTGCGAGGGGTGTCGCATTGGTGAGGATGCGCTTGTTCCGACCGATACGGTTCTGGGCGCAGGCAGTATTGCCGAGCCCTTCTCATCTGCCGTTTCGGGAAAAAAGTATCCGCCCGGCTCCGTTTTAAAATGGCGATCACCTTTTTGTGAAGCAGGGATGATTTTTACGGAAAAAGGTGCCGCGCGCGGGAATTTCCCCGGTCTTGATGATGAAGACGCCCGTCGTCTCGGTTTTGCTTTGGCTCGGCTCTGCGGTGCAAAGATCGGCATCCTTTGGGATGAGACGGAACAGGGAAGTGCCTATTTTGCCACTGCATTGGCAGGTGGTGTGACGCTCGGTGGTGCAAAGGCGTTGATGCTCTCCGAGGGTGTGGAAGAAATGGCGTCCTTTGCGGCGCAAATCCTGTCTGTTCCTACCGTGTTTGTATCGGTGGAGCGTGAGCGAGGCGTATTTTTTCTTTTTGCCAAAGAGGGTGTGCCGTTTTTGCGCAAAGAGGTTTTGAAGCTTTCGCGGTTCGCGGAAGAAGAATTGCCACGCCGAGCACAGGGTGAATTGATCTATCGGGGAGACGTTCGTCATCGGTATCTGTTGTCCCTGGAGTGCAGTATGGGCACGGGAAATCGAAAACGCGTCGGTTTTGCAGGTCATTTTGCCCATATTTTAAGAGAAGCGGCCATAAATGCAGGGTTTGCTGCATATGATGGAAGCAGAGGAGAAGGACTTTCTCTGGAGGTGTTCCACGGGGAGGTGAAGCTTTTTCTGGACGGTGAGCGACTTGCCGATACGGAGAAACTCCGCCTGTATCTTTTGGAAAAGGAATTGCAGAGAGGGCGTCGGTATTTTGCTTTGCCGCGGTCTGCACCGCGCATATTCTCCGAGCACATTCAAATTCGCGGCGGCGCTGTGGAGCGTTTTTCCATGTACCCCACCTTGCGCCAAGAGGACTTACAGCGAAACTTAGCTTCCTGCGACCGTTGGCTGTATGACAACGCCCACCTTGCCGCGAGATTATTGTTTTACTTTTCCGAACTAGGCGAATCGGGACTGAAAAATGAATTGGAAAAGACTCCGGAGGTTTATATTACAAGCCTTCGATATGAGCCGAAAGAAGAAAACAAAGCCAAGATTCTCGGCTTGTCGGGAAGCTTGGCGGAACAAGGAAAAAAAGTCAGACTTGAGTCGGGCTTTTACGGAATGAAAATTATATCCGAAGCCACCGCCTTTGAAATGGCATTGGATAATGCATTTGAATACAGAGGAAAATTAAATGAAATCGAAGAAAAACTTGGGAGAGAGTAAGACTCCTCCCGTACATAAAAACAAAAAAAGTGAAATGAACGATCAAAAAACTACTTACAACCGAAAGAAGAAAACTACCGGAAATCCTTTCCGTCGCCATCATAAAAATAAGAAGGAAACGAAAGAGAAACTTTCGGTAGAGCAGGAGATCCTTCGTATGAGAGAAGAAGAAAAGAAGAAAGAGTCGAAGGTAAGACAAGAACGCGAGCCTGCCCGCACCAACAATAAAAAAACGGTGAAGCGCGGGTCTTTGCCTCCTCGCATTCCCGAGAAGAAGACTGCCCCCGAGCGTAAAAAGTCTTCCCAAAAGCCCCGTGCGTCAGTTCCTCCCGTTCAGGAAAAGCCCGTGCGCGTTATTCCTTTGGGCGGACTGGGCGAAATCGGCAAGAATATGACCGTAGTGGAAACGGATCAGGATATGATCGTCATCGACTGCGGTATGGGATTCCCGGATGACGGAATGCCCGGCGTAGACCTTGTAATTCCCGATACGCAGTATCTGGAGGAGAATATTCATAAGCTCCGCGGTATTTTTCTTACCCACGGACACGAAGACCATATCGGCGCGATTCCTTACGTTTTGCGCAAGGTAAACGTTCCTCTTTACGGAACCAAGCTTACGCTGGGAATTGTGGAAAACAAATTGGTAGAATTCGGTTTGGATAAAACGGCGCAAATGTGCTACGTTACCCCCGGTCAAACCATCCGCGCAGGTGAGTTTGGTGTGGAGTTTATTTCCGTAAATCACTCCATTGCAGACGCCGTTGCCTTTGCCATTCATTCTCCGGCAGGGGTTTTGGTGTTTACCGGTGACTTTAAAATTGATTCTACTCCCATTGACGGAGATATGACGGACTTGACCCGCTTCGGTGTGCTTGGCAGGGAAGGCGTTACCGCGCTTTTCTGCGACTCCACCAACTGCGAAAGACCCGGCTTTACTCCCAGTGAACGCACGGTAGGCACAAGCCTTGAGCATATTTTCCACGATAATACCAAGCGCGTAATCGTAGCGACGTTCTCGTCGAATATTCACCGTGTTCAGCAGATCATTGATGCCAGTGTCAAGCATCACAGAGCTGTGTGCATTATGGGCAGAAGTATGATCAATATTGTGAACACCGCATCCAAACTGGGATATATGAAGATTCCCAAGGGAACCTTGATTGAGCCAGAGGAGCTTCGCAAGTTTGCTCCGCGTAACGTGACCTTGATTACCACGGGAAGCCAGGGCGAAGCAATGAGTGCACTGTCCCGTATGGCGTTTGGTACCCACGGTCAGGTAAAGCTTGGCTCCGAAGATATGGTGGTAATTTCTGCGCATCCCATTCCCGGCAACGAAAAAACCATTACCGGCATCATCAACGAGTTGATGAGAAAGCAGGTTTCCGTTGTGTATGACCGCATTGCCGAGGTTCACGTTTCGGGTCACGCCTGTCAGGAGGAGATCAAAATGATCTTTGCTCTGACCAAGCCTCGCTTCTTCATGCCCGTTCACGGCGAATATAAGCACCTGGTGCAGAATTCCAATTTGGCACAGTATGCAGGCATTCCCAAGGAAAATATCTTTATTTCCGAAATCGGCAAGGTGCTGGAATTTTCTGACGGCGGCAAGACGGCCCGTTTTGCGGGAAGTGTGGCGGCAGGTATGATTTTGGTAGACGGCTTGGGCGTCGGTGACGTGGGCAGTGTGGTGCTTCACGACAGAAAGCTTTTGTCCGAGGAGGGAATTATTACCGTGGTAGCCGCGGTGGATTCCTATGGAAAGTTTTTGGTAGGCGATGTTCAGATTATTACCCGTGGCTTTGTTTATGTTCGCGAGAGCGAAGATCTGATGGAGGAGATTCGCACCGTGGCGCAGAGAGCTTTGGAAAACGCTTTGGACAACGGTTTGGATTTTGCATCGGTAAAAAGCCGTACCAGAGACGAGATTTCGAAGTTCCTGTTTGGCAGAACGAAACGTCGTCCCATGGTCCTTCCCGTTATTGTAGAAACTTGATTGAAAAACTCCGACAGAGAAAATGTCGGAGTTTTTTTGTTGGAATTGTACAAACCGTTCTTGGGTCTGTAGCCTTGACTTTTGTGAGAATGTGCATTATACTAAAATCGTATAGGTACAGGTGCATATAAGGACAAACGTTTTTAAAAACGTTTGTTTGGCTCGGCAACTGACTGTAAACAACTTTTCAGGAGGAAAAACAATGAGAAACGCAAAACTCTGGTCTGTGCTTCTCGCGGCAGTGCTGGTATGTGCTTGTCTGGTTGGTGTATTGTTCACCGGTGCCAGTGCAAGTGAAACCCGTGTTCCCACCGCTACCACTACCTACGTGGTTGGTACCGACGGCGATACGATCCGCGCTTGTCTCGAAAAGGCTGCGGGCGAAACCTGGGGCGAGGATGACGTTTTGGAGATTCAGTTCTCCGGCGAGGATTCCTCTGCTTACGCTGCTCCTGATGCTGCAAACGGCATCAGCGGCTACACGCTGTTTGAAACGGCAACCATTTTCCGCGAGGATGATACTCAGCTCCCCATCATTATCCGCGGTATGGATGCAGATCGCGCAGCGCTGATTAAAACTGCGCAGAACGACTACAGTGCAACCAACGACTACTTTTTCGTAAACCTGACCATGAACGGCGGCGACGGAAAGACCGTTAAGTTCTACGCAGGTTCCGGCGAAATGGTATTTGAAGAATGCAACTTCAACAACTATCAGTACACC
>JAZOSM010000112.1:0-5773 GCA_045657125.1 Eubacteriales bacterium | reverse complement strand
AATCGCACCATCGGCGGCGGTGAGACCGCTTTCTATGCAGAAGCAGGCGAAGGAAAACCCGTCATCGGCTTCTTGGGTGAGTATGATGCCCTTTCCGGTCTTTCTCAAAAGGCAGACGTTCCTTACCACGATCCCATTGTTCCCGGCGGTGATGGACACGGCTGCGGACACAACCTTTTGGGCGCAGGTAATATCGCCGCGGTAGTTGCGCTGAAAGAGTATATGGAAAAGAACGGCATTCCCGGTACCGTCCGTTATTACGGATGCCCCGCAGAGGAAAATGCAGGAGGTAAAGCCTTTATGGTACGCGACGGCGCGTTCGACGGCTGTGATCTTGCATTGGCTTGGCATCCCGGTAGCGCTTGTTTTGTAAACGGAACAGGCTCCCTTGCCAATTTCCGCGTGTTCTTTACCTTCCACGGTAAGGCTTCCCACGCGGCAGGCGCACCCCATTTGGGCAGAAGCGCACTGGATGCGGTAGAATTGATGAACGTAGGTGTCAACTATATGCGCGAGCATATGATTGACAAGGCTCGTATTCATTACGCCGTGACCAATTCTGGCGGTACAGCGCCCAACGTAGTACAGGCAGAGGCGCAGGTGCTTTACGCCATTCGCGCACCCCACGTGCATCAGGTAAAGGAGCTTTACGAGAGAGTATGCAAGGTGGCACAGGGCGCGGCTTTGATGACTGAGACCACGGTAGACATTCGTCAAGTTGCCGCTTACTCGGATTACGTTGGTAACGACGTGCTTCAGGACCGTTTGGAAGCCAATATGGATGCATTCCTTCCCATCGGTTATACGGAGGAAGAATACGCCTACGCCAAGCAGTTCCAGGATACCATGTCCGAGATCGAAGCAAATAACCTCCGCGACCGCAAGAAAAAACTTTTGGGTGTAATTGATTCCGAAAAACTGGAAAAGCCCATTTGGGACTTTATCAGCAACAGATCCAAACCCGGCTCGGGCGGTTCTACGGACGTAGGTGACGTAAGCTGGGTTGTTCCCACCGCTTGGTTCCATGCGCCCACCATTGCAGTTGGTCCCGCAGGTCACTCCTGGCAGACCGTAGCGCAGGGAAAGAGCAGCATTGCTCACAAGGGTATGCTTTTTGCAGGTAAGATTCTCGCCGCTACGGCATTGGAATTTTTCCAAGATCCTGCCTTGGTAGAAAAAGCAAAAGAAAATTGGCTGTTGCATCTGGACGGAGAAACCTATCCCAACGCACTCCCCGCCGATGCCAAACCCGAAATCTGGTAAAAACCAAACGCGCCTTTCGCCGGTAATAGCGAAAGGCGCTTCTTCTTTTTGTGAAAAAGAGAAAAAAATCATATCGAAAATGATAATTTTAAAGGCGTGCAGTGTTTTTTTCTTGCAAAAAGCATATTTTTGCGATATAATTACAATGTATGATTTTTTAGATTTTTCTTGAACAAAGGTGAATATTATGGAAAAAGAAAAGATTCGCAACATAGCTATCATTGCCCACGTTGACCACGGTAAGACCACCCTCGTGGATGCAATGCTGAAACAGACAGGCACGTTCCGTACCAACGAACAGGTAGAGGAGCGCGTAATGGACTCCAACGACCTTGAAAAAGAAAGAGGCATCACCATTCTCGCAAAGAATACCTCTTTGTATTACGAAGGAATCAAGGTCAATATCGTGGACACTCCCGGACACGCGGATTTCGGTGGTGAGGTAGAGAGAAGCCTTTCTATGGTAGACGGTGTAATCCTTTTGGTAGACGCGTATGAAGGTTGTATGCCTCAGACCAGAACCGTTTTGAAAAAGGCGTTGGCACTTGGACTTACCCCCGTGATCGTGGTGAACAAGATCGACCGTCCCATGGCACGTCCCAAAGAAGTTACCGATGAGATGTATGATCTGCTCATTGACCTTGGTGCTACCGAGGAACAGCTTGATCTCCCCGTTATTTACGCATCCGGCAGAGACGGATGGGCAACTACTGACTACAACGTGAAAACAGAGGATTTGAAGTGCCTTTTTGACGTGATCATCGGAGATATCCCTCATCCGGATGTGGATGCGGAAGCTCCTTTCCAGATGATGGTATCCAATATCGATTTTAACGACTATACGGGTCGTATGGCAGTTGGTAAAATTTTGCGCGGCGGCATTCACGAAAAGAGCCCTGTTTCCATCGTTCGTCGTGACGGAACCGTTCAAAAAAGCAAGATCGTCGGAATTTATACCTTTGATAAACTGAAAAAGACCGCTACCACTTTTGCCGAAGCAGGCGACATCGTTTGCTTGACGGGTATTGCGGATATTGAGATCGGTGACACCATTTGTGATGTTAATACTCCCGAGGGATTGCCCTTCGTGGAGATTGAAGATCCTGTTTTGTCTATGTATTTCTCCGTTTCCACCTCTCCTTTTGCAGGACAGGACGGAACCTACGTGACCAGCCGTCACATCCGAGAGAGACTTTATCGCGAGCTTGAGTCCAATATTTCCCTGCGCGTGGAGGATACCGATACCACCGATACCTTGAAGGTTTCGGGCAGAGGAGAGCTTCATCTTTCCGTTCTGATTGAAAATATGCGTCGTCAGGGATATGAATTTCAGGTATCCCGTCCCTCGGTTATTACCAAGGAAATCGACGGCGTTACCTGCGAGCCCTACGAAAATCTCTACATCGATTGTCCCGATGAGTTCTGCGGTACGGTGATTGACCTGATTTCCCGCCGTAAAGGTGAACTTTTGCAAATGACCCCCACTGCCGCAGGCTATACCCGTATGGAATTTACCATTACCAGCCGCGGTATGATCGGTTGCCGTGCAGAACTTTTGACTGCTACCAAGGGAAATGCAGTGGTAAATACCGAGTTTGACGGTTATTATCCCATGAAAGCGGGTCTTTCCGCCCGTTCCCGTGGATCCCTTGTTGCTTGGGAAGACGGTGTTTCCACTTCCTACGGTATGTTCAACGCTCAGGATCGCGGTGCGATGTTTATTGGTGTTCAGGTACCCGTTTACGAAGGAATGATCGTTGGTGAAGCTTCTGACGTCAGAGATATTGTGGTCAACGTTTGCAAGAAAAAGCATTTGACCGCCATCCGTTCTACCGGTGCGGATGAAGCCTTGCGTATTACCCCTGCCCGTCAGATGAGCCTTGAAAAATGTATGGAATTCATTGCAGAGGATGAACTTTTGGAGGTAACCCCCAAAAATCTCCGTCTGCGTAAAAAGATTTTGAATACAGAGCTTCGTGCAAAGGCAAAGGCAAAAGAAAAGAACGCATAAAGACTTGGAAAGGAGTTCCAATTTGAATATATTACATCTGAAATATGCCGTGGAGGTGGACCGTACCCGTTCGATTACGGGGGCTGCGACCAATCTCTTTATGAGCCAGCCAAATCTGTCCCGTGCCATTAAGGAACTGGAAGAAAACCTCGGCATTACCATTTTTAAACGCACGTCTAAAGGAATTGTAACTACGCCTCAGGGAGAGGAGTTTTTGCTTCGAGCAAAGGATATCTTGTCAAAATTGGATGATTTGGAGGCAATATATCAAAAATGTACTTCCTCACAGCAGATCTTTAATATTTCCACTCCTCGTGCGTGCTATATTACCAGTGCCTTTACCCGCCTGGTCAATTCTCTTGATACCTCCAAGGAAATGGATTTGAATTACAAGGAGACCAATTCCTATCGCGCCATCAATAATATTCTTCAGAGCAATTACAATCTTGGTATCATTCGTTATCAAACCGCGTTTGAGTCTTATTTTCTGAAAATGATGGAGGATAAGGACTTAAAGCATCGCGATATTTGGGAGTTCGAATACGTTGCTTTGATGGACAAATCCCATCCTCTTGCCTCAAAGGAAAAGCTTTCCCGCGAGGACTTTAAGGATTGTATTGAGATCGTTCACGGCGACCCTTACGTGCCTTCCCTCCAGATTGCCTACGTAAAAAAAGCAGAGTTCTCCGATCTGACGGATAAGAAAATTTATATCTACGAGCGCGGCACACAGTACGATCTTTTGGGACAGGTGCCAAATACCTTTATGTGGGTATCTCCTTTGTCGAAGGACGTGCTTGATCGTCACGGCGTTGTTCAAAAGCGCGTTCACGGTCTTAGCCTTCCCTATAAGGACGTTTTGATTTACCGCAACGGCTATCGCCTGACTTCCTTGGACGAACGCTTTATTCAGGAGATCGAAAAAGCAAAAGACGAAGCTATCAAAACCCTTGAAGGATAAAAAAATAAAAGTCCGATTGATTCGGACTTTTATTTTTTTCTTTTAGCAAATTACACCGTTTTTGGCGAGAAGCTCGCGGGCGGAGACCACGGAATCGATACCCTCTTTGTTTTTAATGGGGGCAAATTCGCGTTCGCGCTCTACCTCGAAGGAAAGGCAGGAGAGCATATCGCGTACAGCGTCGGTGGCAAGATACTCGAATTTGTATCCGTTGGGGGATTCGGGCTTGACGAGATTTCCTTCTTCATCGATGTAGGGGATTTTCTTTTCTACGATGTGGAGAGGCATTTTTCCGTCAACGATTTCATACATTCTCTTGAGGCTGAAAAGGTAATTGAGGATTACACCGAAACGGTATTTCAGTTTTCCGTTTTCATCTTTTTGTGCTGCAAGCTCGTCACCCATTTCGTAGTATTCAACGATGGTGGGAAGACCGTCCTTCAAGCAAAGTGCGCCGACCTTTTCGCCGGGTGCGTTTTTGGAAACTACCTTGGCACCGCAGTTGCAGCCGGAAAGCAGAGTTGCACCGATGAATACGGGATCGCAAATTCTCTGAAGTACGTTGTCCATGCTGAATACGTTGATAAACTCAACGCCCATTTCAACCAATTCTTTATCGATGCCGGATTTTACGAGAGATTTGAACCAACCTCCGTTTCCGTTGGGGGAGAGAGAAAGCTGTGCTTTGCCCTCCAAATAGATTTTTCCGTTAAAGTCAACGCTGGGAGCCATGTCCTGACGGAAGAAGCGAATCTTTTCTTCGGGGTAGCCGAAATAATTCTTTTCCTTCAAAAATCTTCTGGTTTCCACGTCGTTTTTATCGGAGGTCATAATGATCAGAGGGAAGTGGCAACCGGCTTTTTTGCATACGTCAAGCATATTGTTGATCTGTGCTTCAAAAATGTAAAATTCGCGGGTTACACCAAAGTTGTAGCTTCCCTTTGGTCCGTCAAAACCAAGACGAGTGCCTTGTCCGCCGCCAAGCAGAAGCGCGGCAACTTTGCCTGCACGAATGGCTTCCAAGCCCTTTTCCTCGTACATAGCCTTGTTTTTCTTGATTTCGTCAATTTCCAAAGCGCCCAAGGGAGCCAATGCACCGCCCTGGTCATCGGTGGCTTTGTTTTGATCCTTGTTTTTCAGTGCGTCCAGCAGAGTGAAATCTGCTTCGTTGATCTGTTCGATCAAGCTTTGTTTCTCGGTTTCGTTCAGTTCATCAAAAAAGCGCAGGAGATGCTCCTGACCGTATTCTTTCAAGCAATCGATATTTTTCATCGTAAATCCTTTCGCAAAATTTTTACCATTTTATCACGCTTTTGGAAGAATGTCAATTACGTTGGCAGGAACAAGAGGTGTGAACTTTTTGTGAATTAAAAGAAAAAACTTGCTATTTGAACGTTCTTGTGCTATACTTAATTGATATTTTGAAGGAGGTGTTTCAATGAAAGAATATGTAAGTCCTGCATTGCAGGTTTTTCATTTTCCCGTAGAGAATGTTTTGGCATACAGCTATGGGGGTGGAATTGAAACGCCCGTCGTTC
>JAZOSM010000111.1:0-9270 GCA_045657125.1 Eubacteriales bacterium | reverse complement strand
GCTAGCCTTGTGAGTACGGATTTTTGCCATTTTTCTTTCTTCCTTTACTAATTATTTTTTCAGGGGGGATACAAACATGGTCATAAAACGACCTTCCAAATTGGGTTTCTTCTCCACAGAGCCGAATTCGGCAACTGCCTCAGCAATCTTTTCCATAAGATCAACACCTCTCTGGGTATTGTTCATTTCACGGCCGGAGAACATGATGGTCATTTTTACCTTGTTACCTGCATTCAGGAACTTGGTCGCGTGGGAAATTTTCGTATCGAAATCGTGCTGACCAATACGGCAGGAGAACTTGATCTCCTTCGTTTCGACTACGACCTGCTTTTTACGGGATTCCTTCTCGCGCTTACTACGATCAAAGCGGTACTTTCCGTAATCCATGATCTTACATACGGGAGTGGGGCCCGCGGCGTTCATTTCTACCAGATCCAGTCCCTTGTCATAAGCAAGGTCCAGAGCTTTCTCGGTTTTCATTACGCCCAGCTGGCTTCCGTCGGAGTCGATCACTCGAACCTCTGCGGCTCTGATCTTTTCGTTGATGGTCATTTCCTTTGCGGCTATGTTCTGTCACCTCCAAAAATAAAGTGCGGAGAAAAACTCTCCGCACAGAAAAATACCGTAAATCAATCGGCTTTGTTTCTATTAACGCTGCCCGGCTCTTTGGTCGGCAGGTGAGAACGGAAAAGTTCTTCTTCCTTTTGGTGTCTTGTTATTATAGCCCCGAAACTGCACGTTGTCAAGGCTGTTTACGATTTATTTACAAAAATTCTCGATGTAGTTGTCGATGGCTTCGCCCACGATTTCCACTGCCTTGGCGCGGTCGCCTACCTCGTTGACGATGGTATCCTTGCACTCCAGCTGCTTATATACGCGGAAAAAGTGGTTCATTTCCTCTGAAATGTGCTCGGGGAGCTGGGAAATATCCGTGTAGTGGTTGTAGGTGGGATCTTCAAAGGGGATGGCGATGATCTTTTCATCGTTTCTGCCGTTGTCGATCATGGTAATAACCCCGATGGGATAGCAGCGCACCAAAGTCATCGGCTCGATTTCCTCGCTGCAAAGGAGCAAAACGTCCAGAGGGTCCTGGTCGTCGCCGTAGGTACGGGGAATAAAGCCGTAGTTTGCAGGATAGTGGGTAGAGGTATAAAGAATACGGTCCAGTTTCAGATAGCCCGTTTCCTTATCCAATTCATATTTTTTCTTGGAGCCCTTGGGAATTTCGATAACTGCCACGAAATCCGTGGGGGTGATGCGTTTGGGACTCATATCGTGCCAAATGTTACCCATTTAAAACTCCCCCTTCTTCTGTTCTTTCAAAAGCGCTTCCAATTCCGACATAAAGGTATTGATATCCTTAAAACGGCGGTATACGGAGGCGAAACGGACGTAGGCTACCTCGTCAATGCCCTTGAGTCCCTCCATAATCATTTCGCCGATTTGTGCGGAGGAAATTTCGTTCACCTGTGCTTCCTGTACCGCCGATTCCACCTCGCGCACGAGACGGTCCATCTCCTCATAGGGGACGGGGCGCTTCTGACAGGCGTGCATAATGCCGTCACGGATTTTATTGCGATCGAAAAGCTGTCTGGAGCCGTCTTTTTTCACTACCATTACGGGGATTTCCTCGATCCGTTCGTAGGTGGTAAAGCGGTGCTGACAGCCGAGACACTCTCGTCTTCTGCGGATGCTGCCGTCGGCGGGACGGGAATCCAGTACCTTACTTTCCGAATAGCCGCAAATGGGACATTTCATACAGCGTTTCTCCTTTACGACGCGGGGGTCAGTGCGATCAGACCGTCCACGAAATGGCCTGTGTAGGTTCTGGCAGTGGTTTCACCCTTGGCAAGTGCCCAGGTATAAGTGCCTTCCCCGTTCAGCTTATTGTCTTTAAACGCGCCGGTGTAGTTATCACCGTTTGCCCAGACGTAGGTACCCTGTCCCTCGCGCACGTCGTTGACGAACGCGCCGGTGTAAACGTCGCCGTTTGCCCAGGTATACACGCCCTGACCGTTTTTCTTATCCTCTACGAAGCTTCCCTCGTACACGTCACCGGAGGCGTAGATGTATTTGCCCGTTCCGTTCTTCAGATTCTCGGAGAAATACCCGGTAAAGCTGGATCCGTCGGAGAAGGTATATACGCCGTGTCCGTCGCGCAGACCTCTTTTCCACTCACCGGAATAGGTATCGCCGGAGGAATACAGAATGGTTCCCGTGCCCTCGCGAACGCCTGCGGAGAAGTCTCCGTCGTACACGTCACCGGAGGAATAGGTCATTTTTCCTTTGCCGTGGGGCATCAGATCCTTGATCTCGCCTACGTAAAGGTCTCCGTTATCATACTTCAAAGTGCGGTTTTCCTTACTGTATCTCGCACTGCCCGTTTTGTAATAGGCAGTACCGCTGACAGCCTCGTTGCCCATACTTCTGCCCAAAAATTTCACTCCGTTGCCGTAAGTTTTGTAGCCAAAGCCAAACAGGACCGCAGTCAAAACGATGATGCCGATGGCAATCAGAACCGCAAGACCGATGACCACGCCTACGACCGCGCGATTTTTCTCTTTTTTCATAATTTATGATCCTTTCTTTTAAAAGATGGACAACATCAAAGGAATTAGGTGATAAATAAAAAGCAAGACCAGATAAAATCCTGCCGTTTCCAGCACCGACAGCCAAAGGGGAGCAGAGCCCGCTTTCAGAATGGCGTCCGCTTTCTTCTGACTTTTTTCAGGCAGATACAGGCATTTTTCCCCGTCCTTCTCCACCGTCTCAAACAGGGTTTGATGTTTTTTGCAGGCGGATGCGGGTGCTTTTCCCAAGGCGGTAAGGGAAAGTGCCGTGTTTTCGTCCACGGCGCCCTTTTCCCGAAGAATTCTGATTGCTTTGCCCAGAGTAACGTTTTGATATACCACGGAGGCAAACACCAAAACTACGCCGAAAAATACGCACCACAGGATGCCGCCGAAGGTATCCGGACGCCCTTCCCGATCATAAATGGGAATCAAAAGCGCCGACAGAGATTCTAAAATCTGATTCATAGTTTTTTCTCGTTTTCTTTTTATAAAAGCTTTTTGAAATGCGCAGTCAAAACTCCGATGATCTGCTTCAAACACTTTATTTTAAAGTTTTTTCGGTTCCTTTTTTTCAAAAAAGGAACGATTAACCGATAAATTCGTTGAAGCCCATGTAAGGCTGCAAAGCCTTGGGAATGCGGATTCTGTACTTGCCGTCTTCCATAAACAAATTGTTCTCCAAAAGTGCGATGAGCATACGGGGAGGAGCAACAACGGTGTTATTCAGGGTGTGAGCAAAGTATTTCTTGCCGTTTTCATCCTTTACGCGGATGCCGAGACGGCGAGCCTGTGCATCGCCCAAATTGGAGCAGGAGCAAACCTCGAAATACTTCTGCAGACGGGGGCTCCAAGCCTCTACGTCGTAGCTCTTCACCTTCAGATCGGCAAGGTCACCGGAGCAGCATTCCAAAGTGCGAACGGGTACGTCCAGACTGCGGAACAGCTCTACAGAGTAGCTCCACATCTTGTGGAACCAATCCATGCTCTCCTCGGGCTTACAAATAACGACCATTTCCTGCTTTTCAAACTGGTGGATACGGTAAATACCGCGCTCCTCAATACCGTGAGCGCCCTTCTCCTTACGGAAGCAGGGAGAGTAGCTGGTCATGGTCAAGGGCAGAGTCTTTTCTTCATTCAAAGTATTGATAAACTTACCGATCATAGAGTGTTCGCTGGTACCGATCAGGAACAGATCCTCGCCCTCGATCTTATACATCATTGCTTCCATTTCCTCGAAGCTCATAACGCCGGTAACAACCTCGGAACGAATCATAAAGGGAGGAATGTAGTAGGTAAAGCCCTTGTTGATCATAAAGTCACGGGCATAAGCGGTAACGGCGCTGTGGAGACGGGCAATATCGCCCATCAGATAGTAAAAGCCCTCGCCGGCAACTCTGCCTGCGGCTTCCTTATCAATGCCGTTGAAATACGCCATAATATCGGTGTGATAGGGGATCTCAAAATCAACGGAGGTCTTTTCGCCGAAGCACTCAACCTCAACGTTTTCCTCGTCGTTCTTACCGATGGGTACACTGGGATCGATGATCTGAGGGATCTTCATCAGCTTTTCCTTCAGCTGTACGGAAACCTCTGCTTCCTTCTCCTCAAGCTCCTTCAGCTCAGCCGCCTGTGCGGAAACCTGCTTCTTTACTTCCTCGGCTTCCTCGCGCTTGCCCTGACCCATCAGCATACCGATCTGCTTGGAAAGCTTGTTACGGTTGGCACGAAGTTCCTCGCCGCGCTGCAGTGCGGCAAGCTTCTCGTCGTAAAGTGCGATGACCTCGTCTACCAAGGGAAGCTTATCCTCTTTAAACTTTTTCTTAATGTTCTCTTTTACCAGTTCGGGATTTTCTTTAATAAATTTGATGTCCAGCATTGTTCTCTACCCTTCTATTCTTAAAAATATATTTTGTTTTCTTGTAAAGTGTTTTACAAATTCAAAAGAAATTCTTCGCCACAGAGGGATGTCAGAATTTCCTCCAAATCTTTGGAATCGTAATATTCCAGCGTAATTTTACCTCTGCCCGTACCGTCGTCGCGGAGAGAGACCTTTCTGCCGAGTGTGGCAGCCGCTTTTCCTGCGATCTCTTTCATCTGCGCCTGATAGACTTCGTTCTTGGCGGCACTGCGGGTAACCTTACGAATGGGTGCTCCGCCCTCGAGAATGTTCTTTACCGCGTCCTCTACCTGACGAACGCTCATTTCCCGATCCACAATGGCAAGGAGCATATCCTGGATCATGCCCTCGTCCTTCAAAGGCAGAAGCGCTCTTGCGTGGCCTGCGGAAATAATGCCCTGCTTCAAAAGGCTCTGCGCCGATGCAGGCAGGTTCAGAAGACGCAGCGCATTGGCAACTGCGGCACGGCTTTTACCGATCTGCTTTGCCGCCTGCTCCTGGGTCAGGTTGAAATCCCGCATCAGGGTCGCATATCCGTTTGCCTCGTCAATGGGATTGAGGTCCTCGCGCTGCAGGTTTTCGATCAAGGCAATTTCCTGCGCGGACTTTTCATCAATATCCTTGACTATAACGGGAACCTCGGTCAGTCCTGCAATTTTGGAAGCTCTGTAACGGCGTTCACCGGAAATGATCTGATAGCCGGAACCGAATTTGCGTACGGTCAAGGGCTGTACCACGCCGTGAATGGCAATGGAGTCTGCAAGTTCCTGCAACGACTCGTCGTGGAAGATCTTACGGTGCTGATTTTCATCGGGATAGACGCGCTCGATGGGCGCGGAAATTACCACGGCGCCCTCGGGAATCGTCTCCGCTTCGGGGGATACTTTAAAAAGATCGTCAAGACCCTTTCCCAATCCCATATTCTTTTTCGCCATAATTATCCTCTCTTTTCAAGCTCACGGGCGATTTCCAGATAGGCATGAGCGCCCTTTGAGTTTTTATCGTAATAAAGACAAGGCTTTCCGTGGCTGGGAGCCTCGGACAGACGCACGTTTCTCGGTACGGTGGTACGGAAAATGCGGTCGGGGAAATATTTGCGAATCTCGGCGGCAACCGCCAAAGACAAATTCAATCTTCCGTCGTACATGGTCAGAATCACACCGCCAAGCTCCAAAGTGGGGTTATACATCTTCTTGACCAGAGATACGGTGTACATCAATTGGCTCAAGCCCTCCAAAGCGAAATACTCGCACTGCATGGGAACGATTACTTCCTTGGCAGCGCAAAGTCCGTTCAAGGTCAGAAGTCCGAGACTGGGAGGACAGTCCATAATAATGTAGTCGTAACCGCTTACGGCGGAAAGAGCTTTTTTCAAGATGGATTCACGTGCCATCACAGCGGAAAGACCGATTTCCGCACCTGCAAGCTCCATGGTAGCGGGAACGCACCACAAGCCCTCAAAAGGCGTCTTTACGGCGGCATCCTCAATGGAAACCCCGTCCAAAAGCACCTGATAGGTAGAATATTTGCAGGAATCGCGGTCTACGCCCACACCGCTGGTGCAGTTTCCCTGAGGGTCCATATCAATCAGCAAAACCTTTTTGCCGAGATGACCCAAGGAAGCAGCCACGTTTATGGCAGAAGTCGTTTTGCCGACACCGCCTTTTTGGTTTGCAAAAGCAATTATTTTCGTCATAGCTTACCTTTTCCATTATAATTGTTTCCTTATTATATATGTTTTCCCCTCGTTTGTCAATGGATAAGCTTTGGACTGAATTTGAACAACTGTTGTCGAAATGCACTTATTTTGTAAAAAATGTTTCACGTGAAACATTTCCGGCCCTGTTTCACGGCCTTTTCTCTGTGAAACAAAAAAAACACCCCCTAAATGTTTCACGTGAAACATTTAGGGGATTTGTCTACTTGGGGATCTTGATGCTGTAAGAAATATAGCCGTCGGTTTCGCTTTTGGAGGACTCCACCGCAAAACCGCATTCCCGAATGGATTCCAGGGCTCTTTCCACGGAATTGGCAAAAAATCCCGCATCCTTTACCACACAACGGCGCAAATAGTTTTTCGGAGGGGGTGAAACGGGTTTCGTAGGCGGAATGTATTCCTCGTGCAAAAGGGCAAGGGACAAACACAAGTCCGATGCCTGCTCGGAGGTCAGTCCGTTTCTGCCGATTTCATCAATGGCGAACAGACGCACCGAGGGATCCCGCAAATGAAGCAGGGCATCGGAATAGTCAGAGGAAATGCCAAATTCCGACATTCTCCGCCGTTCCTCATCGGAAAAGCGCCGCATTCGCAGTTTAGCCGCCAAAGCGCTGGGAGTTTCTCCAAGCCGATCGGCAAGTTCCCCGTGACGGTAGGAAAAGCGCTTTAAGATGCGGTCTGCGCGAATTCCCTCGTCGTAAGGATCCAGGGGGAGACAATGGAGATTTTCCGCCAGAGCAAGCTCTGCCGCTTCCCGCGGAGGCAGTTCCATAACGCGGCAGGGTACGTAATAAAGCCCTAAAAGCCCCGCCGCGCGCAGTCTTCTGCTGCCGCTGAGAAGCTCGTAGCCACTCCTTACCTTTCTCACCAAAAGAGGTTGCAAAATGCCATAACGGGAAATGCTTCGCGCCAGAGATTCGATGGCTTCGTCCCTGTTTTTTCCGCGGCATAGGAGGGGACTGTAGGAAATTGCCTTAATGGGAAGATACCGTATTTTCTCCGATTTCATCACAATCATTTTCATAAAAATACTCCTTTCAACCCATTTTAACGATTCTCTACAGAAAAAAATGCCAAAGGGTGCTGATGAATTTTATCCGCTTCTGTCAAAAGAAGATTCTTTTTGACAAGAAAGCATTTTTGTTGAAAAGAATTGTCATTGACGGTCAGGCTTGTTTATGATATAATAGGATGTAAAAATATCCGCACAGGAGAAACTATGTTTTATCGATTTGGAAAAAATTACCCCGATCAGCTGGTTTTACTGCCTGCTGAAATCTTTGAAAAAATTGACGTGGCTTCCGAGACGGAGCTTCGCGTACTTTTATATTTAGCGCCCCACATTGCCAAGAACGGACTGGAGGAGGCGGAAGCCATCGGTCTGTTGGAGGAAAGCTTTACGGCAGAGGAGGTTCTCGCAGCACTTGCTTTCTGGCGCGGTTGCGGAATCTTTAAGATCGACCAAAAACGGGTGATAAAAAAATCCCCCGTGAAAAAGATCGTCCCTGCCGAATCGGAAGAACCCGAGCCGGAGGAAAAGCCCGTAACGAAAAAGATACTGGATGCAGACGAAGCGCCCTTTTATTCATCCGCAGATCTGGCAGATGCCGCAAAGGCACAGCCCGATTTTAAAAACCTTGTAGCCTTTGCCGAGCAAAGACTGGAAAAGGTGATGAATACCAGCGAGCTTGCCCGTTTGTATTCCTTCCTGGATTATCTGAAAATGCCTTTGGACGTGGTAATTCTGGTCATTGAGGACTGCGCTTCCCGAGATAAGAAAAGTCTGCGATACATTACGAAAGTTCTCACCGCATTCCAAGACGAGGGAATCGACACCTACGACAAGGCGGAGGCGTATTTCGTCGCCCGCAACGAAAGTCAGTCCTACGAGGGCATTGTGAAGAAGCTGTTCGGGTTTACAAGAAAACTTACCAAGCCCGAGGAAGAATGCATCGCACTGTGGCGCAATACCTACGATTACGGGGAAGATATGCTCAACGCCGCTTATGAAAAGACCGTTGCGGCGGCGAAAAATCCCACCATTAAGTATATGCACAAAATCTTGGAAAATTGGCACGCCTCCGGTTATCAGTCACCTGCCGACGCAGAAAGCGGCAACACGGCACAGGCAAAGGCGGAAAAAAGCTACGACGTAGACGATTTCTTCCAGAGCGCCGTCTCCAAGGGTAGAAAGAAGGTTTGACCATGTTTAAACGTGAGATACTGGAAAAGGTAGAAAAGGATTTCCACTCCCGACGCAAATACGAGGAGCAGGCAGCTGCTCAGCGAGTACGGGAATTGGAGGAGAAAAACGAAGCCCTGCGCCTTTTGGGTCTGCAGAAACGCTCCTTTGGGCCTCGCGTTCTGGAAGAAAGCCTGAAAGGAAAAGAAGGGCTGGATGCCCGTGTGGCAAAAATCCGCGCCGAGCACGAAGCGGTTTCCCTTGCCTATGAAAAACTTTTGGAGGAAATGGGCTATTCCAAGGAATATATCCTGCCGCGCATTTTTTGCAAGGATTGCAACGATACGGGCTATTTTCAGGGAAAAATGTGTCACTGTCTGAAGAAACAGGCCGTGAAGGAAGGCTATCGCGCCAGCGGTATTGCAAAGCTTTTGGAAAAACAGCGCTTTGACAATTTCGATCTCAGCTTTTATTCCGCCACACCCGTTGCACAGGGCAAGGAAAGCCCCCGTGAAATGATGGAGGAAATCTATGATTTCTGCCGCGATTATGCGGAGAATTTCTCCTTGGAATCTCCGTCCCTCTTGTTCATCGGCGGTACGGGTCTCGGTAAGACCCACCTTTCCAGCGCCATTGCAGGTACGGTGATCGAACGCGCATTTGACGTGGTATATGAATCCGCCCCTGCCGTTGCGGCAATTTTTGAAAAAGAACGCTTCGAGTCCGAGGAGGATGCCCTTGGCACACGCAGACTCATGGAGGCAGAGCTTCTGATTCTGGACGACCTTGGCACCGAGCCTTCTACCAAAACCTCCTCCGCCGCCATTTACCGTCTGATCAATCAGCGCGTTTTGGTTAGCGGACTTCCCACCATTATCAGTACCAATTTAACCTACCGTCA
>JAZOSM010000110.1:0-5935 GCA_045657125.1 Eubacteriales bacterium | reverse complement strand
ATCCTCATCCCCGGTATCGGCGGTATGGCTCTTGCCATCGGTAAAGTTACCTTGACCACCATTGCTTGCGCTTTGATCCTCGGTATCATTACCAACGTTCTCTTGAATAAATTCAAAAAAGCAAAATAACGGAGGATTCGTTATGAAAAACTACGATAACGTTATTATTTTCGACCACCCTCTGATTCGTCACAAAATTGCGATTCTGCGCGATGAGCGCACCAGTATGAAGGAGTTTCGTGAGCTGGTTGAGGAAATCACGACTCTGATGACCTATGAAAGCTTGAAGGACGGTGTTCAGACCACCGAAATCGAGGTAAAAACGCCTTTGGAGGTCTGCAAACAGCACATCGTATCCGACAATTCGGTGGTGATCGTTCCCATTCTTCGCGCAGGTCTTGGTATGGTCAACGGCATTCACGTGCTGTTCCCCTCTGCGAAGGTTGGTCATATTGGTATGTACCGCAACGAGGAAACTTTGGAACCTCAGACGTATTATTGCAAACTTCCCGAAGGCATCGAGGATAAACTTGTTTTGGTGGTTGACCCCATGCTGGCAACGGGCGGATCTGCTTGTGACGCCATCCAGATGCTGAAGGAAAAGGGCTGTAAGCACATTAAGTTTATGGGAATTATCGGTGCTCCTGAGGGCGTTTCCAAGGTTGCTGAAGCACATCCCGACGTGAATATCTACGTATCCACGCTGGACAGATGCTTGAACGAAAACGGTTATATTCTCCCCGGTCTCGGTGACGCGGGCGACCGTCTTTTCGGAACGAAATAAAGTGTAAAAATCCTTGGAATTTTTTCCAAGGATTTTTTGCCGTAACGCCCCGCTTTTCTTCGGAGAAGGAGAGGGGCAAAGATCCATTGAAACCCGCTTTTGCGGGAAAGGAGGAAAGCAATGAACGTAATGAAGTTGTTTGATTTGACGGGAAAGACCGCGCTGGTAACAGGCGGCTCGGGCAAATACGGACGGCAGATGGTAGAGGCGCTGGCAGAAGCGGGCGCTACGGTTTGGACTGCGTCCAGAAGTCTTGAGAAAAACGAGGAATTTGCCGCAGAGCTTCGGGAAAAGGGGCTTGACGTCTACGGTGACTCCTACGACCAGGCAGACGAGAAAAGCATTCTCGCGCTTTTGGAGCGTATGAAAGAAAAGTGCGGCAAGGTGGATATTTTGGTAAACAATTCCGTGCTTCGTTGTACCAAGGGCTATTATTCCGACCCCGAACTGTTTCAGAAAAGCTTCTCGGTCAATTCCACGGGATTGATTTTGATGTGCCGCGCCTTTGGTGACCACATGGCAGAGTGTGGTGCGGGAAGCATCATCAACATCGGCTCTTATATGGGTGAGCTTGGCTGTAACGAGACCCTTTACGAGGGCTGTCCTCATATTTCAAGCATCGGCGGCGTAGATTATTTTTATCACAAGGGCGGTATGCATAACCTGACCCGCTTTTTGGCGTCCCGACTTGGCCCTAAGGGAGTTCGAGTCAATTGTCTTTCTTTGGGCGGCTTGTTTAACAATCAGCCCGAGCCCTTTCTGGAGCAGTATGCCAAGGCAACGTTTTTGGGCAGAATGGCAGATCAGGAGGATGTAAAGGGTGCCGTGGTTTATCTGGCGTCCGATGCATCCAAGTATATGACCGGCGCCGTGATTCCACTGGACGGCGGCTACTCTGCAAAATAAAAGGAGGAAACGGATATGGATATGAGAAAAAGCCGTGTTTTGAAAAAACTTCGGGAGGGTAAGGTTGCCACTTGCACCAAGCTGAATTTGTGTGATCCGAGAGTTGCGGAAATTGCGGCAATGTCGGGCTTCGACTGTATTTGGATTGATTTGGAGCACGTTCCCAACGATATGAAGAGCGTGGAGGAGATCGTCCGCGCCTGCAAGATCTACGACGTGGATGTTCTGACCCGTGTGGGCCGCGGTTCTTACAGCGATCTGATCCGTCCTTTGGAGGCGGACTCCGCGGGAATTATGGTTCCCCATCTGATGAGCCTTGAAGATGCAAAGAAGATCGTGTATTACACCAAATTCCATCCCGTCGGACGTCGTCCTTTGGACGGCGGAAATGCAGACGGCGCTTATTGTCTCGTTTCTGCAGGGGATTATATCAAGCAGGCAAACGAGCAGCGCTTTACCGTGGTGCAGATCGAAGATCCCGAGCCTATGGAGGAATTGGAGGGGATTTGCGCTTTGCCCGGTATTGATATGATTTTCTGCGGTCCTGCGGATTTCAGGCAGGGCATCGGTGCCCCCTGCAGCAGTGACCCCCGTATTGACGATGCCCGTCGGAAAATTGCCGCTTGTGCAAGAAAACACGGGAAATTTGCAGGCACCGTAGGCGGTGCGGCAAACTTTGATTCTTTGGTGGAAATGGGTTATAACTTTATTTCTACCGGCGCGGACGTGGTGGCTTTGTCCTCCTATTACAAAAATCTTTACGGTGCCGTCAAGGATCGGGAGGCTGCAGAGGTAAAATGAAGCGGAATATTTCTCCCATGACCTTGGGCACGGTACAGCTGGGAATGAATTACGGCATTGCCAACGATGGCGGAAAGCCCTCCTTGGAGAAAAGCTTTTCCATTTTGGAGGAAGCGCTGTCGGGCGGAATTACCTCTCTGGATACGGCGCGGGCTTACGGAAATTCCGAGGAGGTTATCGGGGCTTTTATTAAGCAAAGCGGCAGAAAAGATTTGCAGATTACCACCAAGATCCCCCGTTACAAGGGGGAGGGAAGTCTGGAATCCTACGTTTTGGATTCCGTAGAAGGCTCTTTGGAAAGGCTTGGAATCGCAAAGCTGTCTTCCGTTATGCTTCACGCGGCGGGAGATCTTTTGGAGTACGGTGACAGAGTGGTTTTGGCTTTGGAGAGCTTGGTGCGCCGCGGCTACGTGGAAAAGGTGGGCGTTTCCGTTTATACCGCAGAGGAAATCCACGCGCTGCTGCAATACGACTCTTTGCAGGTCACCCAAATTCCCATGAGTATTTTTGATCAAAGGCTCATTGCTTGCGGCGCCGTGGACGCACTGGCAAAGCGCGGCGTCGAGATTTACGTGAGAAGCGTGTTTTTACAGGGACTTTTCTTCCTGGATCCTGCTAAGGTGACGGATCCTATTTTGCTTGCGGAGGCAGTTCCCGCTATTGAAAAGCTTCGCCGTATTGCTTTGCGGGAGGGTATGACCGTCGCACAGCTTGCCGTAGGCTTTTTGCGGGATCTTGAGGGCGTGACCAGCCTTGTGCTCGGTGCTGACGAGCCAAGCCACGTGAAGCAGAATTTGTCCTATTTTTCCACACCGCCCTTGAGCGAGGGGCTGATGGCAGAACTGAAACGAGAGTTTTCTGCGGTGAACGTACCTGAAATTATGAAGGTTCTTTCCCGTCCGAAGGCGTAAGGAGGTATTTATGTTCCCGCTTGGCAATAAAGAATTGAGAATCGGTATTTTGGGAATGACAGAGGGTAACGGACACCCCTATTCCTGGAGTGCCATGTTCAACGGCTACGAAAAAGAAGCTATGGAGGATTGCGGATTCCCCGTAATTCCCCGCTATTTGGAAAAACAGGCGCCCGAAACCTTTGGCATTGAGGGGGCGCGCATTACCTGTATTTGCTGTACCGGCTACGAGGGCAGAGAACGGGCGGAGCACGTTGCAAAAGCATCCCGCATCCTCACCGTTTACGACAGACCCGAGGAGATGATCGGTCAGGTGGACGCCGTGATCGTGGCAACGGACGACGGAAACGAGCACGTAGAGCGTTGCCGCCCCTTTGTGGAAGCGGGAATTCCTATGTTCATCGATAAGCCTTTGGTCAATACCGAGGAGGATTTAAGAACCTTTGTGAAGTGGCGCCGCGAGGGAGCGAAATTTATTTCCTCCTCCAGCCTGCGGTATTGCAAGGAGATTGAGCCGTATTACAAGAACCATTACGAATTGGGCGAGATCCGCTATATTTGTTCACCTATGGCGAAAAAATACGAGACCTACGGTATCCACGCCTTGGAGCGTATGTATCCTCTTTTGGGAGAGGGCTTCCTCTCCGTTCGCAATACGGGTACCTACGAGCAGACCTTTGTGAATATCAAGCATAAGAGCGGCTGCAACGTGACCGTTGTCCAGGGCTTTGATCTGCAGACCTGCGGTATGATGGTTCTTGGAACTTGCGGTGCGAAAATCCTTTCAAGCGGTGACTCCTATTACTGCTTCAAACGGCAGCTGGACTTGTTCGTCCATTGGCTTCGCACGGGTGAGGAACCTTTCCCGTTCTCGGAAACTGTGGAATTGATGAAGCTTGTAATTGCAGGACTGCGTAGCCGTGAAGAAGGTGGCAGAGAAGTATTTTTAAGTGAAATTGAGGTATGAATATGAAGCAGTTTTTGGCAGGATATGCTTGCAAGGACATTACTCCGCCCTTGGGCATTTACATCAACGGATATTTTAAGGAGCGCCGCGCCGAAGGGGTTTTGGATCCGCTGGAGCTTTGCTGTCTGGCTTTGGAATTGGGCTCAAAGCGCGTGGTGCTTTGCACGGTGGATAATTTGGGCGTTCCCCGTCGGGTGCTGGAACCTATGCTGGAGCGCGCATCGGCGGCAACGGGGCTTCCCAAGGAGGCGTTTTACTTTGCCGCAACTCATAGCCACACGGCAGGAGCACTGCATAACGACGATCAGGATCCGATGGAGATTGCTTACCGCGAGCAGGTAACCGCCGCCCTGTGCGAAACGGCTTTGGCGGCTTTGGCTGACCTTGCACCTTGTAAAATGGGTACGGCTGTAGGGCGTGCGCCCAATTCGGCATTTGTTCGCCGCTACCGTATGAAAGACGGCTCGGTACGTACCAACCCCGGTGTAAATAATCCCGAGGTTTTGGGGCCCGTCAGTGAAGCGGACGAGAGGGTTGCCGTGGTTCGCTTGGACCGTGAAAAGGACAGCCTTTTGTTGGTCAGCTTTGCCAACCATCCCGATACCGTAGGCGGCTGTAAGCTTTCTGCGGATTGGCCGGGTTTTGCCCGTCGCGAGACCCACCGCGCCCTGCCCGATACCAAGGTGATTTTCTTCAACGGATGTCAGGGTGACGTCAATCACGTGAAGATCTTTCCTCAGGACGGGGATCTGAACGGAATGGAAAACGATTTCGATGACGTTTATCGCGGCTACGACCATGCAAGATACCTGGGCAGAGTAATTGCCGGTGCAGTTTTGCAGGTTTACGACAAGGTGGCTTACCGTGACGTGACGGAGCTTTCCTATCTGCAGACAATGGTACAGGTTCCCTCCAATATGCCTTCTCCCGAGGAGCTTCCCCTGGCTCGGAAATACGCCGACCTGCACGAAGCGGGAAAGGATAACGAAATCCCCTTTGAGGGAATGATGCTGACCACGGTGGTGGCAACGTCTCTGCGACAGGTTCGTTTGGCAAACGGACCGGAATTTTTCTCCCTGCCTGTGTCGGGACTTCGCATCGGTGACGTGGCGATGATCGGTTTGCCGGGCGAACCTTTTACGGGAATCGGACTTGGTCTGAAGGAAACGAAGGGGCCTGCTCTCGTGATTCCCACCTGTGCAACCAACGCTTACGAAGGATATTTTCCCATGATTGATTCCTACGAAGGCGGCTACGAAGCAGGCAGCTCCAATTATAAAGCAGGTGTTGCGGAACTGTTTGTTGAGCAAGGGAAGAAGCTTCTGGGCAAACTTTGGGAATAAAATGACCAAAACAGTCTTGTTTTTACAAAAAGCAAGGCTGTTTTTTTATATGTATATATATAATAAAAGGAAGAAAAAACACCGTTTCGACACCAAATACGAAGAAATTATGAATGTGCTGAAAACAAACGGAAAATCGTCATTTTTTTGGAAAAAACCTATTGACAATTGAGGAATGATTTGTTAGAATGTAACTCCACCGCGCGAGAGCGGAGGCCGAGAG
>JAZOSM010000109.1:0-3609 GCA_045657125.1 Eubacteriales bacterium | reverse complement strand
TTCTTGGGAAGCATACCCTTCACTGCAAGGAAGATTGCCTTCTCGGGGTTCTTGGTCATCAGTTCTTTGTAACCGATTTCCTTCAGACCGCCGATGTAGCCGGTATGATATCTGTACTTCTTCTGTTCCAGCTTGTTGCCGGTAAGAATTGCCTTATCAGCGTTGATGACGATTACGAATTCGCCGCAGTCAACGTGAGGCGTAAATTCAGGACGGTTTTTACCACGGAGAATGGTAGCTGCAGCAGCAGCAACCTTTCCAAGAGGTTTGCCCTGAGCGTCGAGCACGTACCATTTGCGCTCGATGGTTTCAGCTTTTGCCATAAAAGTGGACATAGCATTTCCTCCAATTTTTCTTAATTTGCTTGAGTATTATACCTTGCCTTTTCGACAATGTCAACACTTTTGGCAAAAGTTTTTTAAAAAATATTTTGTTTGCTCGTTTTTTCTCCGTTTTCCTCTCGTTTGCTCACTTTTTCTCGTTTTGCGTTACATATTTTTAACAATTCAAAACAGGAAAAATCAGCTCTTTTTTTGAGAAAACAACCAAGTATAGATCTCCGTATTTTTATAGGTATAATCCCACACGTTGTGATCGTGTTCGGGAAGCTCGGTATACAAAACCACGGTACTGCCCGCTTCACGGAGTGCTTCCACCATTTCACGGGAGCCTTCTACGGGAACAGTAGGATCTTTGGCGCCGTGAATGGTCCAAACGGGAACGTTTACCATCAAATTTGCCGAGGTAGGCGAAGCGGCGCCGCACATGGGCACACCTGCAGTAAACAGATCGGGGTGATTCATCAGCAAATTCCAGGTTCCGTAGCCGCCCATAGAAAAGCCTGCGGCATAAATACGATCGGTATCCACGGGATACTCCTTCATCACCGATTCCACCAGAGCAACCACGGCACAAAGCTCATTGGATTCGGGAACCTTTGACAAGTCGTAGCTACCAACGTTCCAATCGGTATCCACCCATTTTTGTCCCTCGGGGCATTGGGGAACGATCACGATGCAATCCTCCATGGAAAGCTCCTCGTTGGAAAACAGACTTTTCACAAAAGCCAAGGGACGTTTATTATCGGAACCGCGAATTCCCGCCCCGTGGAGATTGACGTAGACGGGGTATTTTTTCTCGGGTTCGAATTTAAAAGGCGCGTAGATGCGATAAAGCAAGGAGGTTTCCTCGTGCTTGAACACGCTTGGTGTAAAATAGTCCTCAAGATTGACTTTGCCTTTATTTTTCTTTTGATATTCGATCAAGTCGGTATCTTTCAGTTCGGATTCGGCGTAGTGGAATTCGTTCTCGGGAGAAAGGATTAAAGAGTTCCCCGTTTTGCGAACCAAAACTTCTTTTTTCAAATAAGTCAAAAGATAATGATAAGAAACTACGTTGGGCGCGGAAAGATACAGAGTATCCTCTTTTACCGAGACGGAAAAATCTGCGTGTGAAACCAATTTTTTCGCTTCGGTCTCGCCATCCTCCCCGACAGCACCAACCACGATGCGGTATCTGCCTTGATTCTCCTCGGACACTTTGATCTCTGTGGAAAATTTCACCTTTAAATAAGTAGAAATCTCCGCGGCAAGTGATGCCGCGCCCTCAGAACCATCGTGCACGATTACGTACGCACTCTCACCGCTATCAATGATTTTCAAGGTGGTCGAGGGGGGCGCGTCTGCGGTAGTCTCCGAAACTTCGGTTGCAAGTCCGCCTCCGCAGGAAACCAAAACCATCACCGAAACAAGTAATACGAATGAAAACAGAATTTTTTTCATTTTTCCTCCAAATATGCAAAAGAACGCTCGGAATCCGAGCGTTCTTACCTTTATTTTGTCAATTCCAAGCAGACCCACTCCTCGGAAAGGTGGGAGCGCAACAAACGAAATCCCGCGCCAAGCAAGGTTTCGGTAACTTCCGCTTCCCTGCTCTCCAAAATTCCCGATGCCAGAAGAATTCCGCCGGGCTTGAGTGCATTCAACAAAAGCGGTGCCATATCTTTGATAATTTGCGCTACGATATTGGCACAGATCAGATCGTACCCGGTTCCCATTTGGGAAAGTTTATCTTCTTCTGCCAAGATGTTGCCGCAAATCAGCGTTACGTCATCCAAGGAAAGTTCATTTTTAACGAGATTTTCTTCGGTGGTGCGAACCGCCGCTTCATCAATATCCACGGCACAAAGCTCTCCTGCACCAAGTTTTTTGGCGCCGATTCCCAAAATACCCGAGCCGCATCCCATATCCAAAACGCGATCGCCTTTTTTCAAATGGGGCTCCATTGCCTCCAGACAAAGGCGGGTGGTGGCGTGAGTACCGCTGCCAAAGGCGGCGGCAGGGTCAATGCGAATAATCTGTCTGCCCTTGGCTTCATCGGGCGCTTCTTCCCAAGAAGGCAGGATGAACAGTTTTTCCCCTACGGGGAAGGGATAAAAATACTGTTTCCAGCGGGTATCCCAATCGCTGTTTTCAATTAAGGTGATCTCGCCGCTTACGTCGTCATACCCAAGCTGTGCGCAAACACCCAAAAGGTAATCGCGGATCTCTTTTGCTTTTGCTTCCTCGGAAGCATCAAAATAAAACTTAATGGCAGGTGGTGCACTCTTGTTTTCCAAAAGCTCGTCCTCGATATAATCGCAGAACATAGCTCCTGCATTTTCAACCAGATCGGAAAGGTCACAAATTTCAAAGGTATCATAGCCCCCTGCAACAAGAAAGGTCGATACAAGATCGACCTTTTCTCGCGGAAGCTTGAACACAAGTTCAATATAATCCATCAGAATACAAATTTCTCCAAGGATTTGGGAAGATCTGCCTGATCAATGGAGCTGGTGCAAACGCACTGAACTTCAAACTTCTCACAGATCGCGCTCAAATCTGCAACAAACTTCTCCCAAGCTGCTACATCGTCGCCGCAGATTTTGAGAGCAGAGTCAATGAACAAATCTTTTACGTCGTAGTTGGTTGCCAAAATACCGCAAATCAAACCGTAAAGCTGATCTGCTCCTGCAACACCGTAAGTCTCGGTATCAACCAGACGAACCTTATGATTTACATCAAAAATAAGCTTATTGGACTTTTCAACGCAAACAACGTTACCGGGAGAAACCTCAACTGCCTTGTTCGCCAACTCGATCAGTTGCTTCGTCTTACCGCTGCCCTTTAAACCGATGATCAATTTCAACATAATATAAACCATTCCTTTCCGAGTCCCCTACAGGGAACTTTAATGTAAGTACATTTTACCATATTTTGAACGACGGTGCAAGAGTTTTTTGTTCATTTTTAGTAAAAAGCATCGTTTTGTGAAATACCCACAAGGGGAACGCTTAAATTTCTATTATTTTGTATAGCCGGGCTTGCCCAAAAGGCGGAACATATTCTTTTTATAGGCTTCTACACCGGGCTGATTGAAGGGATCAACCTGAAGCATATAGCCGCTGATGGCGCAAGCAAGCTCGAAGAAGTATACCATATAGCCGAAGTTTTTCTCGTCTGCCTGATCGATGGAAAGCACGATGGTGGGAACACCGCCGTCCTGATGTGCAAGAGCGGTACCGCGGAAGGCGTTCTTATTTACAAAGTCCATGTTCTTGCCTTCCAGATA
>JAZOSM010000108.1:0-8580 GCA_045657125.1 Eubacteriales bacterium | reverse complement strand
CTTGCCTCCAATGAAGTTCATCTGAGGAGTACCGATAAAGCCTGCAACGAAGAGGTTAACAGGGATATCATACAGATTTTGAGGAGTATCTACCTGCTGGATGATACCGTCCTTCATAACGACGATTCTGGAAGCCATGGTCATAGCCTCGGTCTGGTCGTGGGTTACGTAGATAAAGGTCGTCTGCAGCTTCTGATGGAGCTTGGTAAGCTCGGTTCTCATGGATGCACGAAGCTTTGCATCGAGGTTGGAGAGAGGCTCGTCGAGAAGGAACACTTTGGGTTCACGAACGATTGCACGACCCAGAGCAACACGCTGTCTCTGACCACCGGAAAGAGCCTTGGGCTTACGGTCGAGCAGGTGAGCGATGTCAAGGATACGAGCAGCTTCTTCAACTCTTCTCTTGATTTCTTCCTTGGGAACTTTTCTCAGCTTCAGACCAAATGCCATGTTTTCAAACACGGACATGTGGGGGTACAGAGCGTAGTTCTGGAATACCATTGCGATATCTCTGTCCTTAGGAGCAACGTCGTTTACCAGTCTGTCGCCGATGAACAGTTCACCTTCGGTGATTTCTTCCAGACCTGCTACCATACGCAGGGTGGTGGACTTACCGCAACCGGAAGGACCTACGAGAATAATAAATTCCTTATCCTTGATCTCCAGGCAGAAGTCGGTAACCGCGGTAACACCGCCGGGGTACTTTTTGAAAATATGCTTCAAAGATACACTTGCCATTTTTTCCTCCTAAAAATACGCGCAGAAATTCCTCTGCGTAATCAAACAAACGTATTCTACCAAATTTCTCCCGTAAAGAAAAGATGTTTATTCCCCAAAAATACAAAATACAATTTATGCATTTTACACAAAACACACGCAAAAGATTATTACGATGTTCGATTTTTCTTTGATACTACGTTGTTTTCAAAGTATCATTATATACTTTCAAACTTCAAAATACACCTTTCAAAACTGCACAAACTATTTTATTACACAATAAATTTTTATTTTATTCACAAAACTTTGTTTTTTTCCTTGCCAGAAGCAACCTTTTACTGATATAATACCGAATGTAAGAAAATTTTAAAGGCGGATTTGCAATGAATTTCAACAAACGCATCTTCTCCCTCCTTTTGGAACAAGCAAAAGGGGATCGCTCCTGGCGACAGTTTGCCATGGACTGCGACATCAGTTATATACAGATGAGAAAACTTGCTTTGGGTCAGCAGGAAAACTCTCCCCGACTCAAGCTCATTAACAAAATCGCGCAAAATGCCGCAGGCGGCATCACCACCGACGATCTGCTCTTCTGCTCGGGCGTATTTCAAGAAACGGAAGAAAAGAAGCTTGCCGGCGCCGCCCATCGCAGCGGTGAACTTTTCAACGAGAAATTCCAAAGTCTTTCTATGGGTCAAAGAAAGATGGTTCTGGATTTCATTGATTTTCTTCAAAGCAGATGAACAAGGCACTTCTTTCTTATCTAAAGGAAAGCGGCGAAGCCGTTCTTTCCTATTACAGAGAAAACCCTCCCTACGCCTTGACCCCGGCGGAGCTTCACGAGGGAACCTTCGTTTATTTTGAACGCGGCGGCAAACGTCTGCGCCCTGCCATCTGCCGCCTTGCCGCAGGTGCACTGGGAGGAAAAGAGGCGGAAAACGCCGCCGTCCCCTGCGCGCTGGCACTGGAACTGTATCACAACTGGACTTTGATCCACGATGATATGATCGACCACGACGACACCCGCAGAGGAAAAAGCGCCGTACATAAATTGATTACCGATTCTTTCGCGGAATTCGGCGAGGAAAAAGCCGCGGAATACGGCTTCGACGCCGCGCTCTTGGCAGGAGACGCTCTCCACAGCGCGTCCGTTTCCTATTTGGCACAGCTTTCCGATTCGGGCTTCGTCCCCCCCGCCGTCACCTTGAAAATCCTTTCTTTGCTGGAAGGAAAATACGGACCTTTCCTCATCAGCGGTGAAACCATCGACACCAAAAACGGCGTTCTTTACGGAGAAGGCTCTTTTTACCGTTTGTCTACGGACGAGGTCATCTATATGATGGCCGGAAAAACAGGCGCGCTTTTTGCAATCAGCGCCCTGTCGGGTGCTTTGATCGGTTCCCGTCAGACGGATCCGGATTTCGCTCCCTGTAAAGCGCTTGCAAGCTTTGCCGAGGACTGCGGACTGGCGTTCCAGCTGCAGGACGACATTCTCGGCATCACCTCCACGGAGGAAACCTTGGGCAAGCCCATCGGAAGCGACATCCGTGAGGGAAAGCCTACCGTTTTGCTTTTGACCGCTTACAAAAACGCCCCCGAAAAGGAAAAGGATTTTCTCCGTCGGGTCGTAGGCTCTTCCGTGGTTGAAACCGATATTCTGAAAGCGAGAACCATTCTGATGGAATACGGTCTCGAAGACACCCGCGCGCTTGCTACCTCCTATTTGGAAAAGGCGGAAAAGTCCCTCTCCTCCTTGCCCGATTCCTCCTACAAGCAGCTTTTGGAAGCTTGGCGCACGTTTATGCTCCATCGCGATATGTAAAAAGGAAAAAATATGAAAAAAGCATTATCGTTTTTTCTTGCACTTATCTTACCGATCTTGGGCACTTCCACAGCAGTCTTTGCCGAGGAAGATCCCATATCCCAAATCGAATTGGATTCACAAGGCGCGTATTTGGTCAATACCCAAACCGACACCGTTTTGTATGCCAAAGCAGAAAACTCGCGCACTTTTCCTGCAAGCCTTACCAAAATTATGACCGCCCTTGTGGTTCTGCAGGAATGCACCGCGCCAAGCGAAGAAACCATCCGTGTCAGCAGCGTCAGCGAGTTCTCGTATATCATCGAAAGCGGCGGAGCCCATATGGACTTAAAAATTGGCGAGACCTTTACGGTCTACGACCTTTTGGCAGCCGCCTTGATCGGATCCTACTGTGACGCGGCAGATCTTTTGGCAAAGCATTTCGGAGACGGAGAAATCTCCAAATTCGTTCAAAAAATGAATCTTGCGGCAAGCAGACTGGGACTGGAAAACTCTCACTTTGAAAACGCAAACGGTCTGCACAATCCCAACCACTACTCATCCCCCCGCGATCTTGCCATCATTCTGCGGGAGGCAATGAAAAACTCCTTTTTCCACGAAATTTTCTCTCTGCGCAGACACACCATTGCCGCCACGGAACATAGCGAAGCGCGCACCGTCACCGTCGGGCCCAGGTGTTTCTACGAAGCATCCCAAAACTTTCTGACCTGCTACGTGGGAGGAAAATCAGGCTATTCCACAGCGGCAGGAAATTGTCTTGCTACCTACAGTGAGGAGGAAGGTGTTTCTTACGTTGCCGTGCTCATCGGTGCAAACCTGGACCTTTCCAAAAAATACCGCGGCAATATGGCGGAAAACGAAACGTACAAGCTCCTCTCCTACGCCTATGAAAACTTCACTCTGAAAACCATCTTTTCAAAAGGACAGGAGGTTGCAAAGCTGGACGTAAAGGATTCCGATAAAAAGGTTTCCGTGGTTGCAAAAGAACCCATCGTTGCACTGGTTCGCAGAGATGCAGACCCGCAGTACACGTTAAATCTTCCCGAGGAAGTATCCATCGAAGAGGTCAAAAACGGAAAGCGCATCGGTTCTCTGCACCTGACCCGCGATTCCCGTCAGTCGGAAAAAGCAAATCCTTTGGTAATTTCCTGGGACGGCAAACCCATTACGACAAAATCCTCTTTGGAAAAAGGTGCCGAGGGCGCCGCGAAAGCGATCACAAGCATTTTTACCAAGGATAGAGTTTTTCTCATTTTGGTGATTTGTTTTCTTTTGGTAATCATCGCCACCCTGCCCCTTCTGCGCTTGGCGGAATATCTCCAAAAACGCAAAACACAAAAACCCAAGCATTGAAAAAAATCCTTGCTCTCCCGAGCAAGGATTTTTTCATTTGATCTCAAGGATTTCAACATCTTTGTTCTCAAGGGGAAGCTCTACGTAGCTTTCCTCCGTGTACACCGAATTGGTAGCAACGCAGGTTCGGTCCACAAGGGCGAAATGCCCCTTCACGTTGGCGTGTGGCATATATACCCCGCTTTCCGAAGCAATATCCACGCGGATCGCCATCCCCTCCTCCACCGTAAAGGCACAAGGCGGAGTTTCCATTTGGATATTTACCTTTTCGCCGGGGTGATAATCCTCCACAAAATAGGACAAAGCACCCACCGTTTCCGTCACGTTGTAAGCCTCAGAGTCTTTTACAAAATATAAGCGCATAAAAAACGCCGTGTCTTCGCAGTCGGAAGAAACCGTCAGAGAAACCTTCACGTTCCCGAAAAACTGCGTCTTCTTTGCAAAGGGCTCACTGACAAAAGACAGTACCCCGTCCACGCTTCCCACCTCTTGGGCTTTATAAATATTGCCGAAGCGGAAGGGCCGTTTCAGATCCTCGGGATCATAGCGGTAGGAAAGGGCGCGCCCCTCAGGTAAAGGCTCGTCCCGCAGAACTCCGTCTCCCAGATAAAACAGTTTGGAATGCGCATCCTCTACAGGATATACGCCCGTCCTCCATGCGCCGCCCGCAACGGAATAGTAAGTAAGCTTGCCGCACGGAGCATAGCGGTAGGGTCGGTTTTCCCGAATATGATCGAACCACTCCGCCGCATAATCTCTGGGCAAATTGCCATTTTCCGAAGGATACTCCGCCCCTTTTCTCAAACCCGTTGCGTGACCGAAGGGCCCCATAAACATCGCGGATTTTTCTTTGATATTTTCGGGCAAGCGCTCCCACATATCCAGCATTCCGTCCACGAAAAAGTCGTACCAGCCTTCCAGCAGAAGAACGGGAACCTTCAAAGAATCTATTACGTTCCAGCGGGAATTGTTTTTCCAATAATCATCGCAGGTATTGTGCAAAAGCCCTTCCGTAAATTCCGGCACGTCCACACCGAACACCCGCTTTGCCGCATCAACGTATGGCCTTTTGTAAGCCAGTTCACTTTTCTGATCGGGAAAACGACGCTCCAGCATCTTCGCCCACCAAGAAAAATTATTCAATCGGTAATTGCAACCGTTTCGATAGTTTCTGGTATACAAACGGTCGTTCTGAATGGCAAGACAGATCCCTTTCACGTCCCGGGGACAGTCTGCCAAATAGGACCAATGCACCGTTGCAAGGTAACTTCCGCCGAAGAGAAAGATCTCCCCGTTATAAAAGGGTAGTGAGCGGATAAAGTCCAAGGTGGCAAGGCCGTCCTCCCGTTCCTTGTAAGGGGTACATTCCCCTTCGCTGTCTCCTCTTCCTCTGCAGTGCTGTACCACAAGGGCATAGCCGTGCTCCAGAAAGGGCTTGTCCAACACGCTTTCCTGTTCATTGGCTTTTCCCACGTGGGCAGGCTCATACGGCGTCCGCTTGAACACTATGGCGCACTTCTCCACTCCAACAGGCACCGTATATCGGGTATAAAGTTTCACCCCGTCGGGCATCACCGCATAGGTCTCCGTCACCGCAAACCCGTCTCTCTCGTAGCTGATCGTTTTCATCCAAGCACCGCCTTTCCTTTCAAAGTATAACACACCCCCTCCCCAATGGCAACAAAAAAATGACCCTTTCGGGTCATTTTTCATTGTTCAAAAAAGCTTGCGTCAAAGGGAAGCGGGATCACGAAGCGCAGCTCCGCACAAGGAGTGGAAAAGTGCGGCAGATCCGGAGAGAAATCCTTTTCCTCTCCCACGAAGATCACGCTGATTCCTGCAATCTCCTCACTTTGTCGCGGTTCGGTATCCCCGCCCTCCAAAACCTTGGCACCGAGAGGAGCACAGGCAAGATATAAAATCTCCCCGTTTTCATCCGGTGCAGTCAAGGGTCTGCAAAGAACGATTTTTTTCCACGAAACGCCCAAACTTTCCAAAAAGTCCACCGATTCCTTCGGCGCCTTTCCCATCAAATGATGAAAATAAAGCACCGCGGGATTTTCCCCGTCATAATCGGGCATCCCGTCGTACGCGCATCTCGTTTCATCGGGAAACAACTCCACCTTGTAGGAACCGAGTTCAAAAATCTTCCCTGTCTTCTGCAAAAGTATCACCTACAATTTCAAGCTTCATTTTACCGCCGGAAAGATCTCCCAAAAGCGTTTCCAATCCCTCGCGCTCCTTTTCAGAAACCAAAAGAAACAGATCTACGCCCTCACCGAACGCTTTATCGGTCAAGCGGTACTTTCTGGTGTTCAATTCAAATTCAACCTTGGAAAAAAGCGGATACGGCACCGTAATTTTTCCTTTGTAAAACTTGGAAAAACGGCATATTCCCGCCTCGGCAATGGCATCTCGAGCACCGCGGGCATAAGCGCGGGCAAGACCGCCCGCACCCAAAAGTATGCCGCCGAAATAACGGGTCACCACCACGCAAACGCCTGTGATTTCCTCTTTTTTCAAAACCTCCAGCATCGGGATCCCCCCCGTGCCCTTGGGTTCGCCGTCATCGTCAAAGCGCTGTACGTTTCCCTCTTTATTGATAAAGGCAGAAACGTAGTGTCTGGCATCGGGAAAAGCGCCGCGCGCCCGGTCCACAAACTCCTTCGCCTCCTCCCAACTATCGCAGGGCTTGACCCAACCGATGAACTCACTTTTCTTTTCCGTAAAGCGGCTTTCCGCGAAGCCGCGTACCGTACGATAAAACTCCATCAATATGCATCCGCCATATCAATATAAAGGTGACCGTTTTCAGAAATATAGCGCTTTCTTCCCTCCAGATCGTCGCCCAAAAGAATCTCAAACATTTCTCTGGTAGCATATTCATCCTCGGGCATAATGCGAATCAATCTGCGGGTAGCAGGGTCCATGGTGGTGCGCCGCATCATATCAGGCTCGTTTTCACCGAGACCCTTGGAGCGCTGAATGGTATACTTTCTGTCTCCCAGCTCCGATAAAATTTTGTTCTTTTCCTTTTCGTCGTAAGCAAAGAAAATTTCTTCTTCTCCCTCTTTCTTCTTTCCTCTGCAGGTAATTTCGTAAAGGGGAGATTCGGCAATATAAACGTTGCCCTTTTGGATCAAGGTAGGCAGCAGGCGGTAGAACATGGTCAGAATCAGCGTTCTGATCTGATATCCGTCCTCGTCCGCATCGGTACAGATGATGATTTTGCTCCACTTAAGGTTGTCGTAATTGAATTCCGCAAGTCCTTTTTGACCCTTTCCGATTTCCACGCCGCAACCGATAATACGAAGCAGATCTACGATAATATCACTTTTGAAAATACGGTCGTAACCGCACTTAAGACAGTTCAGCGTTTTTCCTCGAACGGGAATAATTGCCTGAAATTCCGCATCTCTGCCCAATTTACAGCTTCCCAATGCAGAGTCACCCTCTACGATGTAAAGCTCTCTCTTGTCCTTATCCTTGGAACGACAGTTGGCAAATTTCTCAATGCGATTGGTCACGTCCAGCGTTCCCGCCAGTTTCTTTTTGATGTTGACACGGGCGCTTTCCGCATTTTCGCGGCTACGCTTGTTGATCAGAACCTGCTGGGAAATGCGATCTGCATCCCCGGGATTTTCCGCAAAGTAAATCTCCAATTTTTCATCGAAAAATTCCGTCATGGCATCTGCGATGAATTTGTTGGTTACTTTTTTCTTGGTCTGATCGGAGAAAGAAGCAATGTTTGAGAAACAGTTCGTTACCAGAATCAGACAGTCCTCTACGTCCTGAAAACTGATCTTTGCCTCATTCTTATTGTATTTTCCCGAGTTTTTCAGGTACGCGTCCACCGCGCGCAAAAAGCTGGATTTCACCGCTTTTTCGGGGCTTCCGCCGTGCTCTAGCCAGCTAGAGTTGTGATAATACTCCAATTTCTGCGCCTTGGCGGAGAAGCAGAACGCCACCTCCATACGCACGTCGTATTCGCTTTTATCCTCACGGTCACGGCCGCGTTTTTCTCCCTCCCAAAAAACGGGAACGGTCAACGTGCCGACCTTTCCGTCTTCGGCGGTCACCTCGTTGAATTCATTGATCTCGGCAGCCTCGCGAACGTAATCCAAAATACCTTCTTTATAGAAAAAGCTGTGCTCGGACCAGGTAGCATCCTCATTCTGATATTTCAGATGCAGATTCAAGCCTCCGTTCACCACTGCCTGACGACACATAACGTCAACAAAATATTCTTTGGGAATGCCGATTTCCGTAAAAACTTCAAGATCGGGGCGCCAAGTAATGGTAGTACCGGTACGGCGGTGATTTGCTTCTTCTTTGATCAATTCTCCCGAAACCTCACCCTTTTTGAAGTGGATCTCATAGCGTGCAGTCTTGGTGCGAACCTCTACGTCCATAAACTCGGAGCTGTACTGGGTAGCACACGCGCCCAAACCGTTCAGACCGAGGGAATACTGATACGCGCCGCCGCTGGCATTGTCATATTTTCCTCCCGCGTACAATTCACAGAAGATCAATTCCCAGTTGTATCTTCCCTCTTTCTCGTTCCAATCCAGAGGAATACCGCGTCCGAAGTCCTCTACGGTAATCACGTGGTCACGGGTCACCGTAACCTGAATGGAATCGCCGTAGCCTGCACGCGCCTCGTCAATGGAGTTGGAAAGAATTTCAAA
>JAZOSM010000107.1:0-4154 GCA_045657125.1 Eubacteriales bacterium | reverse complement strand
TTCATTCTTGTTTTCTCCTTATTGTTGCTTATTTTTATAAAAAGAATAAATCATACTGATGGTTTCATTATATAAAATATGCTCCTTTTTTCAATCTCTAAAATGTGAATTTTATTTTTGCGGAGAAAAAAAGAAGTGTTTTAAGTCGGATATTATATATAAAAACAGCCCGCAAATTTTGCGGACTGTTTTTTTATGTTATTTGAAAACGTTATGCAACCAGTGCGCCGGTGTAGAACACGGTTCTTTCGCCGGTGGCAAGCTGAGCGGAAAATTCAACGGTATGATTGCCTTCCTTGGCGTATTTCTGCAGGAACGTAGTGGGGCATACGCTGGAAAGGTTGCAGGTCTTCAGGTAGTGCTTGGGCTGACGGAATGCATACTTGAATACCTGTTCGCCGCTTGCGTTCTTGATGGTGCAGTAAAGATCGGTCATGATGTAGTTGCACTTTACTTCAACGGAAAGGAGCTCGTTGATGGACAGGTCGCTGCCTTCCTTGCTCATGGTGATCTGGCTGGGCTCTACGGGGTTGGTGCCCTGGAATTCAGCAAAGGTGAAGGGAAGGTAGCTCTTGGCGAGCTCTTCGAAGGTAGCCTTGAAGTTGTCGTTGCCCTGAATCTGATAGGAGGTGCCGTCTGCCTGCGTACGGGTGTGAGCGGCACTGCTGCAGTAACAGCCCTGCTCCACGAAGATGCAGTAGCTTTCCTTGCCGTTGATGGTGCCGTCGGCATTTCTGACAACCACGGCGGGCTCCTTTGCCATTCTTACGTGACCGCCGGAAACGATGCCGTCGGCGGGCTGGAGAAGGGCGTAGGATTCATACATGGTCTGAGTGTCGTTCAAAGCGATGACATCTTTTACGTCAACCTTCTTGTCGTTGGTTCCGAAGGTGCTGATTTCGTAATCCGCCTTGTAGGGACCCAAGGGAAGGTGTCCTGCCTTGGGGGTCAAGCCGGAGGTGTAGGAGAGGGAAGCGGAGTTGATGACTCTGCCCCATGCAAGACCTGCGGAGCTGGAGCAAGCGTTGCCTGCCAGCTTTTCGTTGGTTGCAAGAAGCCCGCCGTCCCAGGTACCGGTTGCGGGATCGTAGAAGTCCATGACGCGGTAAAGGCTGTTGGAGCCGAGGTTTACGTAGGGAATACCTGCGTAAAGACCGCCAACCTCGTAGCTAACCTTGTGATTCTGGCTGTCAACCTCGTAGTTTACGTTGGACTTGGGAGTCCAGGTAAAAGTAACCTGCAGAGCGAAAAAGTCAACGCAGATCTGACGAAGCTCAGCGATGGACATGGAAGAGTTTGCAATCGGGATGGCGTTGATGCGATCCCAGGTCAAAGGCACGTTTACGTTTGCGGGAGCTTTGTTTTCCTCGGTTTTTGTTTCTTCTTTTGTTTCTTTTTCTTCGCTTTTCTTGTCTTCTTTGGTTTCCTCTTTTGTTTCTGCCTGCGTTTTGTTTTCCTCAGCGGTATTGCTTGCGGCTTCTTCACCGGCACAAGCGACCAAAGGCAAAATCATCATCAGGCAAAGGATCAATGCGAGAATTTTTTTCATATCATGTATTCTCCTTTTCCGGGGGCTTTGCGCCACCTATACAAAATCATTTTATCATAGAATTTTGGTTTTGCCAATAGACAAAATCATAAAAAAATCATCGATCTTTTATCACATTTGAACACAATGGGCATAAAAAAGGGATCCGAAGATCCCTTTTGAAATTATTTTTCGTAAACGCCACTGAAAACAATGGGTTTTGCACCGTTGGAAAGCTGAACGCTGATCTCAAGAGTGTGCTTGCCGTCGGCGTACTTGATGAAAGCACCGTCGGGGAAGGTCTTAAGGGGCAGTGCTCTGGTGAAGTGGTTCGTTGCGCGGATGGCATATTGCTGAACGAAATTGCCGGCTTCATCCTTGAAGACGAAGTATACGTCGGAAATGTTGTAGTTGGCTTCCAGGGTCATGGTCTTGATGGAGGTTCCGGTGACGGCTGCCGCGGAGTCCAAAGAAGCAACGGCATCCTCAACGGGATCGGTGCCGAGAAATTCAGCAAAGGTGTGGGGAAGGTAACCGCTTCCGTAGAGCTCGGCAAAGGTGATCAGAACCTCTACGCCGCCCTGAATGCTGTATTCGGTTCCGTCGGACTGCTTTCTCATCTGATAGGGCTGATTGCGATACATACCCTGATCGCTCCAAAGAGTGGTGCTTCTTTTGCCGTCGATGGTACCGTCCTCGTTGCGAACAACGGTGGGAACGGCGGCGTTGAGGCGCACGTGACCGTTGTTAACAAGGCAGTCAGCGGGAAGGAGCTTTGCATAGGATTCATACATGGTCTGCTCGCCGTTTGCTTTTGCAATGTCACTGCAGTCGGGGTTGCCTTCATCGCCGTAACGATTAAAGTTGCCTTCATAGGTGTAGGGGCCTACGGGAATGAAGCCGTTGTACTGGTTCAGGTTTGCGGTCCAGCCCATTTTTGCGGAATTGACCACGCGGCTGAATGCCCAGCAAGCGGTGCCGGAGCAAGCGGTGCCCCAAAGAAGGTTGTTAAGGTCGAACTGGGTTGGGTTCCATACGCCGGTTTCGGGATCTACAACGTCCAGCCAGCGGTAAACGTTACCGGAAGCTACGTTGACGTAAGGAATGCCTGCGTAAAGACCGCCTGCCTCGTATCCTACGTCGTATTCCTGACGGACGACGTGATAGGGGAGGTCTTTTTCAATGGTCCAGGGGAAGGAAACGGAAAGCTCGATATAGTCCAAACAAATCTGACGCAACTCATCCGTTGTCATGGAAGAATTTGCGATCGGAATGGCTTCCACGTCGTCGCGGGAAAGAGGATTTTCCACCTTGGGAAGAACCACGGGTTCTTTTTCTTCCTTTTCTTCCGTCTTTTTCGGCTTTTCCGTTTTCTCGGTTGTTTCTACGGCTGCACCGTCGGTTTCCGGCTCCTTTGCCGTCTCACCGCACGAGACGATGGAAAACAGCATTATAAGCGCCAAAATCAAAGAAAAAATGCGTTTCATAATTTTACTCCTTATGTAATAATTCAGTCACATTGTACCATAAATATTTTTTTGTTACAATAAAAAAATAAAAAATTAAAAGGGGATTCTGCAGAAACAGCAATTCGCACAAAAAAGGCGTTCGCATTTTGTTGGAGAAAAACAAAATGCGAACACTTGTGTTTTACAGCATGGTCTGAGTATCGTCGGGGTTTCCTTCCCGTGCCAGCTTGTATTCGTGGGACCAATCCAGATCGCGGTACTGTTCACCTCGAGGATCGGTTTGGATCCATTTGGTGAGCATATCCAGCATTTCTTCGGTCCATGTGGCTCTGTCGATCTGTGCGGTGGTGAAACGACCTTCGCTGACCATTCCAAAACCGAAATCGTCCTTTACGTGGGTCTTTGCGGCACCCTCGACCACGTCAGCAACCAAGTGGGAGGGAATAAAGAGCACGCCGCCGCCTGCGCCGTATACTACGTCGCCGGGGAGACAAACGGCACCGCCGAAGGAGGTGATGTCATTCCAATCCTTCATTACAAATTCACGGATGGGGGTGGGGTCGATTCCACGGTAATATACCTGAACGTCGGGAACTTTTTTCATCTGCTCAACGTCGCGGATGCCGCCCCAAACAACGGCGCCACCGGTTTTGGTGCGCTTCTGAATGGCGGTGGTAAGGTTACCGCCAAGGAAGGTTCCCTTGTAGATTTTGTCGTACATATCGCATACTACAACGTCTCGCTCCACAAGGCTGTCAACGACCCATTGGTTGTAGTTTCCGTTGAGACCGTCTTCTCCTCCGCGGGCAAACTGCAGCTCGTGAAGGTCGGGACGGGTGGGGCAGTAGGTGCAGGTAACGGCTCTTCCCACCAGCTTTCTTCCGTCATCGTGAAGGGGCGTCAAGGGAGCGAGACCGCCGCCTACAAATTGGTGCTCGTAGCCCAGAACAAAAATGGGTTTCCAAACCTCTTCCAAGGTCATTTTATACAGTGCGTCAAGGTGCTTGTCGGCAACCTTGGGTCTTCCGTCGGGGAAGCGTTCTCCCTTCCAAAGAGGAGTCAGGGCGATGATTCGTTCACGATCGTTAAAATGCATTTTCTTTTTCCTTTCTCATTTTACCTCAATCAAATAGGTGGAGTTGGGGGTCAGTTTGATG
>JAZOSM010000106.1:0-3086 GCA_045657125.1 Eubacteriales bacterium | reverse complement strand
CTTAATGTTGCCTTACCCAAGGGGAGACTGGGTGAAAAGGTTTATGATATGTTTGAAAAGTCCGGGTTCCCCTGCCCTTCTATTAAAGAAAATAACCGTAAACTCATTTTTGAAAATGAAGAATGCTGCGTTCGTTATTTTTGGGTAAAACCCTCTGACGTTGCAATTTACGTAGAACGCGGTGCGGCTGATTTAGGTGTAGCAGGTAAGGATATTCTTCTTGAATACAATCCCGACGTCTACGAACTTTTGGATTTGAAAACGGGTGTTTGCAAAATGGCTGTGGCTGCTCCGGTGAATTTTCGTGACGACGTGAGAAAAACATTAAAAGTTGCTACCAAATTTTCAAATATTGCAAAGGATTACTATTTGAAAAAGGGTAGAGAGATTGATATTATTCACTTGAACGGTTCCATCGAAATCGCTCCGATTTTGGGACTTACCGATGTAATCGTTGACATTGTTGAAACGGGAAAAACTCTGAAAGAAAATAATCTTGAAGTGTTTGAGGATATTGTTCCGATCAGTGCTCGACTGATTGCAAATAAATCCGGTTTTAAGTTTAAAAATGAAGCAATTAGAAAAATTCAAGCAAGTCTTGCCGAGCAGCTGAAGGAGGAAGTCTGATGATTCGTATATTGAAGCAGGGGCAAGTTTCTTCATCCGAGATTTTTGCTCGTGTACAGCCCAAGGTAGACGTAGAGAGTATCGTAGTTGATATTATTGACAATGTTCGAAAAAACGGGGATCTAGCACTGTTTAATTACTGTGAAAAGTTTGACGGTGCAAAACTTGAATCCCTTGAGGTAACAAAAGAAGAAATCGAGGAAGCACTTGCAGGAACAGAACCAAATTTCCTCAGAATCTTGAAAGAAGCGGCAGAGAATATTCGCCTTTTTCATGAAAAACAAGTAAGAAACAGTTTCATTTTGAATCGCGAAAACGGTATTGTAATGGGACAGAAGATTTTGCCTATTGAGCGTGCCGGACTTTACGTTCCCGGCGGTACGGCATCTTATCCCTCATCGGTGCTTATGAATGCGATTCCCGCGAAAATTGCAGGTTGTCCCATGGTAGTCATGGTAACTCCTCCCGGAAAAGATGGAAAAATCAATGCCGCAATTTTAGCAGCGGCACACGTTGCAGGAGTTGACCGGATTTTCAAGGTTGGCGGTGCACAGGCCGTTGCGGCTCTTGCTTACGGTACAGAAACGATTCCTCGTGTTGACAAAATTGTAGGCCCGGGTAACGCCTTCGTTGCAGAAGCAAAAAAGCAAGTGTTTGGTACCGTTTCCATTGATATGATCGCAGGTCCCAGTGAGATTTTGATCGTAGCGGATGGCAAAAGCAATCCCGTCCATTTGGCTGCAGATTTACTTTCTCAAGCTGAACACGATAAGCTGGCAAGTGCTGTTCTGGTTACTGATTCCTTTGAAATAGCAGAACTTGTTCAGAGTGAACTGGAACGTCAGATTCCGCTTTTGGAGCGCAGAGAGATTGCCAGAACTTCTATTGATGAAAACGGAAAGATCATTGTTGTATCTGATTTGCAGGAAGCTATTCGAATTTCCAATGAAATTGCGCCTGAGCATTTAGAACTTTGCGTGGATCAACCTTTTGATTATTTGGATCAAATTAAGCATGCAGGTTCTGTGTTCCTTGGTAGAAACTGTCCTGAAGCTCTTGGTGATTATTTGGCAGGTCCCAATCACACGCTTCCTACCAGCGGTACTGCGCGTTTTTCCAGTCCTTTGTCGGTTGACGATTTTGTAAAAAAGATGCAATATACCTATTTTTCCGAAAAGGCGCTTTCTTCTGTGGCGGAGGATGTTTTTTGCTTTGCTGAAAAAGAAGGATTGACTGCACACGCAAAAAGTGCGATTGTTCGTCTGGAGGATAAAAAATGAGCAGATTTTTCAGCAAAAAGTTTGAGAATCTTGTTCCGTATACTCCGGGTGAGCAGCCCAAGGAACGCAAGTATATCAAACTAAATACCAATGAATCACCGTTTCCGCCTTCCGCGTTGGCGGTCGAAATGGCTTCGGTGGCCGCGCAGCGTTTAATGCTTTATCCCGATCCTGACTGTAAGGAATTGACTTCTGTTCTTGCGGAATTGATTGATGTTTCCGATTCCGAGATCGTATGGACAAATGGTTCGGATGACGTATTAAATTTTGCTTTTATGGCATTTTGCGACGAGGAGCATCCCGCTATTTTTCCGGATATTACCTACGGCTTTTATTCTGTCTTTGCAGAGACAAATCGGATTCCTTATAAAACGATTCCCTTGGAGTGCGATTTCTCAATCCCTCTCGAAGCGTTTAAACAAGAAAAGGGAACGATATTTATTGCAAACCCCAATGCCCCCACGGGGAAAACGCTTACATTAAAGCAGATTGAGGAATTGCTTTTGTCCGATCGTGACAGGGTAGTGGTTATTGACGAAGCTTACGTGGATTTTGGCGCGGAAAGCTGTATCCCGTTGATAAAAAAATATGACAATCTGCTGGTTACGCAAACGTTCTCGAAATCTCGTTCGATGGCGGGCGCGCGTCTTGGCTTTGCGGTAGGTGCGAAAGAACTGATTGCAGATTTACATACGATTCGATATTCTACAAATCCGTATAATATCAATTCCATGACGATGGCGGCAGGCGTTGGTGTGTTGCGCGACGAAGCGTACACTCGCGAAAATTGCCGTAAGATTATTGCAAATCGAGACTACACAGCTCGGGAACTGAAAAAACTCGGCTTTTCAATGACCGATTCGAAAGCGAATTTTTTGTTTGCAAAGCATCCGAAAATTTCGGGTGAAACTTTGTATTTGGCTCTGAAATCAAAGGGGATTTTGGTTCGTCACTTCAACAAAGAAAGAATTTCGGATTATTGCAGAATTACAATTGGCTCAGAAGCGGAAATGAAAGAACTGTTAAAACAGATCCAAATTATTTTGGAGGAACAAATATGAGAGATTTTGAAATGAATAGAAAAACAAAGGAGACAGATATCTTTTTATCCATATCTCTTGACGGAACCGGGAAGTCGGAAATTGATACAGGCTGTGGTTTTTTGGATCATATGCTGAC
>JAZOSM010000105.1:0-11286 GCA_045657125.1 Eubacteriales bacterium | reverse complement strand
AGTCTGGACCGTATCTCAGTTCCAATGTGGCCGTTCAACCTCTCAGTCCGGCTACTGATCGTCGGCTTGGTAGGCCGTTACCCCACCAACTACCTAATCAGACGCGAGCCCATCTTTCTCCAAATAAATCCTTTGGTATTCAGACCATGCGATCCGAACACGTTATGCGGTATTAGCACCACTTTCGCGATGTTATCCCCCAGAGAAAGGCAGGTTACTCACGCGTTACTCACCCGTCCGCCACTAACTTTGAGGAGCAAGCCCCTCATCGTCCGTTCGACTTGAATGTGTTAAGCACGCCGCCAGCGTTCATCCTGAGCCAGGATCAAACTCTCTAAAAATGGTATCTTATCTGACCAAGGTCAGTTAAAATCTTTTAGAGTTATTGATTGCTCAATTACTTTGTTTCTGGTTTGTATTTTTCTTAAGGAATGACTAAAGCTTCCACACAATTAAAAGTAATCTCTTACCACTAATCGTGCTTTGTCTTTGTACATTTTTCGTCTTTGTTGTTCAATTTTCAAGGTTCGCCGCTGCGTCAACCGCAGCTTTTCTATTATATCCAATCGCTTCCACTTTGTCAATACCTTTTTTGAAATTTCTCAAAAAATTTTTTCGACTTCGTTTCGCTCTCGGCCTCCGCTCTCGCGCGGTGGAGTTCCTTTCTAACAAATCATTCCTCAATTGTAAATAGGTTTTTTGGATTTTTTTGGATTTTTTTCGTTTTTTTGCCTTTTGCACAAACGATTTGCAAATCCCGACTTTTTCTACTGTGTAAATTCGACAACGCTAATGGCTTTTCCCGTCATTGGTTACGTCTCCTCCCTCTTGCAGAGAGATCTTTTCACCCAGGTACGTCGGTTCCGGTTTTATCAGACAATTGAAAAAGTCTTTGACTCTTGCCAAGGTTTCTCAGAAAGAATACCACATTTGTTTCGGATACATATCTACATCCGACGACAAAATCGGCGCAGTCACCACAAAACTTTCCACCCCCAGATGTTTTGCGATCATATTGGAACGGAACGCGTGGTACTCCTGCGTGATGATCAAAACGCTTTTTACGCCAAAAATCGCCTTTGCTCGATAGATGGAATCATAAGTAGAGAAACCCGCGTGGTCCATATAGATACAATCAGACGGGACACCGCGCCGGATCAAATACGATTTCATAACGTTGACTTCGTCATAGGTGGTCGTTCCGTGATCGCCGCTGACGATGATTACGTCACAAACTCCGCGTTCGTATAGATCAAGCGCCGTCAAGAGTCGGTCCTGTAGCATATTGGAGGGAGTACCGTTTGACCAAACACCTGCACCCAATACCAAAATCGCGTCCGGCGCTTTCAACGCATCAAGGTCATCTTCCAAAGAATACAGCCGATTGGCGGAAAGACATCGCGCATACAAATTTATCCCTGCATAGAAAAAGAAGATGGCAGCGAATAATATTATAATGGTAAAGATGAATCTTTTCGTTTTCAACAATTCTTCCCTTTCAGTTCATTTTCGTGTAAACGAATCCTTTTCGCCAAGTTCATGGCGTAATGGGTATGTCCCAACGCATTGGGGTGAGTAGCATCACACATAAACGCCATGGCGCTAGGAACAAGGTCTCTGCCGTTGATCACGACGGCGTTAGGATATTTCGCCGCCTCCGCCCCAATGGCAGCACGAACGGCAAACAGATCTCCGCCGCAGTCGTAGCAACGATTCTCGATTTTTCTCCAAATAGGAAGAATCACGTAAACAGGCTTTGAAGTCACCTGAGCAAACAGCCGTTTGAAAAACTCCGGCATGGCGTAGTCAAATTCCTCCTTGGCAGAACGGCGGAAGTCATTGGTTCCGAACGCCACCAAATAGCGATCGCAATCGGGAACGGAATTTTCAGGAATGTATTCGGGTCGGAATTTCGAACCGCCAACGGAAAAATTCAAGCCCTCGCAATCCAGTTCTCGGCAAAGCTGATCAAAGTAGCTCATTCCCGCCACCTCGGTAAAGAAGCCTTCGGAAATCGAATCACCGTACACCGCCATTTTACCGCTTCTGCTGCAAGGGATGATCTTCGCACCGTCGGAAACGGAAACCGAGTGAAGCTCAATGACCATCAAAGGCAAATATACCGTTACCTTCTTCATTCCCTTTTGCAACTCAAAATTCACTTCGCCGTCGGGAAACTTGATCAACTTTTCTCCCTCGGGACGCTGAACGTGTTCCAATGCAAAATGGCTCGACAAAAGATCGTTTTCAAAAAGCGAAAAATTCAGCATACCGATTTTGGCATCCGTTTCTGCACCGCCGTAGGAAATATGCAAAAACTCCGCGTCGGTTTCGAATTCAAAATAGACGGAGGTAGGACGTCTTTGCTGAGAAGTCATTTTCCCCCAAAGGCTGTCCGCCTGCTGATCCGAATAGCGACGAATAACAATCTTGCCGTTTTCTTCCTTAACCGTGTTTGCACCGAACGTCACCTTTGACAGCGTTTCAATATCGAAAATCACGTTTTTCTCCCCCAAAAAAGCATTTACATTTTTTATTATTATGGTATAATAAAAATAAAAAGTCAAGAAAGGAAAATAAAATTCCATGAAAGAATTAACTTTACAAAATTTCGACACCGAGATTCAAAACACCTCAGACATTGCCATCGTGGATTTTTGGGCAGATTGGTGCGGCCCGTGCCGAATGATCGCCCCCGTCCTGGAGGAGCTTGACCGCGAAGTTTCCGACGTTACCGTAATGAAGGTAAACGTTGATAAAGAACCTGCATTGGCAGACCGTTTCGGAATCAACGCCATCCCCACCCTGATCTTTTTCAAAAACGGACAGCAGGTCAAACAAAAGACAGGTCTTTACCCCCGTGATGCACTGGATCTGATTCTCAAGGAAATCCGCGGATGAAAATTCGGTTCAACGAAGACGAAGCCATCGTCAAGATGATCAAAGAGGGACTGGCTGAAAAAGGCGGTTACTGTCCCTGCCGCAGAGAAATCTCCGAGGATACAAAATGCATCTGCAAGGAATTTCGTCAGCAGATCAAAGATCCCGATTTCGAGGGCTATTGCCACTGCCTATTATATTATAAGGAAAAGTAAACAAAAAAGAATGTCACCCTCGGGTGACATTCTTTTTTGTTTTTATCGGATACCGTAGTTTTCAATAACAAAGTCCATATCCTTGTCACCTCTGCCGGAGAGGTTGATCAGAACGGATCCCTTGTCCATTTCCTTGGCAAGCTTCATACCAAATGCAACGGCGTGAGAGCTTTCGATAGCAGGGATAATGCCTTCCATACGGGCAAGCTTGAAAAATGCATCGATGGTTTCTTCATCATCGATTACATCGTATTTTACTCTGCCGATAGACTGCAAAAATGCATGCTCGGGGCCGGAGGAAGGATAGTCCAAACCGCTGGCAACGGAATATACGGGAGCAGGCTCGCCGTTTTCATCCTTCAGCATAATGCTGTTAAAGCCGTGCATAATACCTTCGGTACCGTACTTCAAGCTGGCAGCGTGATCGCCCAGCTTAGGACCACGGCCCAAAGGCTCGACACCGTAAATATCGACGGGATCGTTCAAGAAGCCGGAGAAAAGACCTGCCGCATTGGAGCCGCCGCCCACGCAAGCAACGATAGCACTGGGAAGATGACCCGTCATATCAATAAACTGCTCTCTTGCTTCAATTCCCACAACGCTCTGAAAATCGCGAACCATCATGGGGAACGGGTGGGGTCCGAGAACGGAGCCGATGCAGTAAATCGCATCGTTGTACTCTTTGCTGTAGGCTTCAAAAGCAGCGTCTACCGCTTCCTTCAAGGTTTGCAAGCCGTGGGTAACTTCAACCACGTTTGCGCCGAGAATCTTCATTCTGGCAACATTGGGCGCCTGCTTCTTAATATCCACAGTACCCATATAAATATCACATTTCAAGCCGAAGTAGGCTGCGGCGGTTGCAAGAGCAACACCGTGCTGACCTGCACCGGTCTCGGCAATAACCTTCTTTTTGCCCATATACTTGGCAAGAAGTGCTTCGCCCATACAGTGATTCAGCTTGTGTGCGCCGGAATGGTTCAGGTCTTCGCGCTTTGCATAAAGCTGAACCTTGCCGCCCAAATAATCGGAAAGGCGCTCAAGGTGGGTCACGGGAGTAGGTCTGCCCTGGAACTCCTTGCGAATTCTGCGAAGCTCGGCAATAAACTTACGAGACTGACAGATGGAATAGTAAGACTCGGTAATTTCTGCCATTGCGTTTTTCAATTTTTCGTCGATGTAAACACCGCCGAATCTGCCAAAATATCCGTCTTTGTCGGGATAGTTGCTAAAATAGGTATCAAAATCAACACCGTTTAATTTCATTTTGTTTTCCTCCAAACTTTATTCCAAAACATCGTTGTATTATAATCAATCAAGCGGAATCGCCATCGCTCTGCCAATCGAATCGGAATCATAATACCTCCAAAAAATAACCGCCCCAAACGAAAATCGTTTGGGGCGGATAAAATCCGCGGTACCACCCAAATTCATCGCAGAAGCGATGCACTCAAACGTACTGTCATACGTGATCCGATATAACGGTCGGCTACCGTCGCCCCTACTCGAAACCCTTTCGGTTTGCCCTCACAAGTCCATTCCCAAAATCTGTTCCTGCCGCGCTTCCACCTGCCGCGACTCGCTGAAAGGTTCAAGAAAAAGGTACTCCTCTTGCTCATCGGTTTTTGTTATTATAACAAAGGAAAAATTCTTTGTCAAGAGTTTTTGCCATAGACAATTTCCCCTGCCTTTTGGAAGATCTCATCTACAGACAGATTCTCATTTGTTTTCAAAAGGTCGATCATCGCGGCGGCGTGCTCCTGTTTTGCCAAGGCAAGAGACACGGAAAGCAGTTCGTCACGGGCAAGCCCCCTCTGAGAAAGAAGGGTCAGAAGCTCTTTGCGAAAATCCGTTTGTTCCATATCAAACTCCAAAAACCAAAATTCCAAAAATCGCAGAAATGCCGATGGATAAAATGGGAGAAATCGCTTTTTTCTTCCAAAACTTCCAGCCTGCTCTCAAAAGGAATACCAAAGCAAAAACCAAAACGGTCTTCCATTCGGGAACCAAATCTTTTGTAAAGCCGTCGGTGAAAAGCGAATTGATCGCAGGAATCACACCGGAAAGCAAAAAATACACACCCGTGGAAAGAATGATTCCGACAACGCAAGGTTTTACCGTATCCAAAACGGTACGGGTTCCCTTTTTCTCCATAAAGCCCTGCAAACACTTTGCAATGAGCAGGATAATCAAAAAGGAAGGGGTGATCGCGCCGAGGGTTGCAAAAATGCCGCCCAAAATACCTGCATAGGTAGTTCCGATATAGGTTGCGGTATTTACCATAATGGGACCGGGAGTGGATTCCGCCACACCCACGATATACTGGAACATTTCAAGATCCACACCCCAATCGGGATTGGAGAGAATCGTGTCACGGATCAGAGGGATCGCACCGTACCCACCGCCAAAGGTGAATAAGCCAACCATAAAAAATTCCGCAAACAGGGAAAGCAGTTTCAAAATCAATTCAATCATTTTTCACCGTCTCCCTTCTTCACAACGCTCAAGCCGTAGATTACAAGACCTACAACGGCAGAAAGGAAAATCAAAAGGATGGAGGAAACGGAAAACAGGCCGAAGTTAGCACACATCATCAGCACCAGAGAGATGGAAAAAATCGCAACGGAAAGCGCTTTCTTTTTCATCTTTTTGAACATTTTCCAGCCTGCGCCGAAAATCAAGAACGCAACGGCGGCACGAATCCCTTTGAAAGCACTGGCAACCCAGGTGATTTCCAAAAAGTTTTCCAGGAAAAGAGCGATAATACCGATAATGATCAGTGACGGCAATACCACACCACCCGTTGCCGCGACAGAGCCCATAATCCCGCCAACTTTATAACCGACGAAGGTTGCCGTATTGATGGCAAGAGGACCGGGGGTGGATTCCGCCACCACGGTAATATCCATCATTTCATCATGGGTCAGCCTTTTTTTCTCGCTGACACATTCGTTTTCAATAATTGAGATCATTGCGTAGCCGCCGCCAAAAGTAAACGCACCGATTTTAAAAAACGTTGCAAACAGCTTCCACAAAGATTTTTTCGTTTGTTTCAAAAAAAATCCTCCTTGTTCGGATCGAAGGTGTATTTCAACATACTCCGTATTCGCAGAAAACTCTCCGGCAGAGCCGGAGAGTTTTACTTTATTCGTTTTCCAAAGTAATTTCCGCGGAGCAAGCAGGACAAGAAAAAGTCTTATCCTCGGGCAGCTCCTCAAGACAGATGTTGTTGCCACACTGGGGACAGGTTACTTCGTAGCACTCCTCGTCCTCATCGTCGTCGCAACAGCAGCAACAGTCTTCATCGTCACACTCGCCGAAGAGTTCCTCCTCAACGTTGGTCAGATCTTCATCAACTGCTTCCAGATATTCATTGATATCATCGATATCATCCTGAACGGAAATAATCTCCTCAGCCATATCCTCAAGGATATCTGCCATGAGTTTAATAATTTTGCCTTCTTTGGTATCAGCCTGGAAGTCAAGACCTTCCATCAAGCCTTTCAAATAAGCAACCTTCTCGGTAACGGTCATATCAATTCTCCTAAAATTATACTCTTTCCAGATAGTCGCCGGTACGGGTATCAATCTTCAGAACGTCGCCTTCGTTAACGAACAGAGGAACCTTGATCTGAGCGCCGGTTTCCAAAGTAGCGGGCTTGGAAGCGCCGGTAGCGGTATCACCCTTGAAACCGGGATCGGTCTGGGTAACAGCCAATTCAACGAACATGGGGGGCTCAACGCCGAATACATTACCCTTGAAAGAAAGAACCTTGCAGATCATTTCTTCCTTAACAAACTTGAAGTTGTCGCCAACGAGGTCGTGGCCAACCAAAGTCTCTTCCCAAGTTTCGGTATCCATGAAGTGGTACAGGTCACCATCGTCATAGGAGTACTGCATATCTTTTCTCTCTACGAATGCGGGAGTGAATTTTTCGGTGGGGTTGAAGGTCTTTTCAACCACGGAACCGGTGATCACGTTTCTCAGTTTGGTACGAACGAATGCTGCGCCCTTACCGGGTTTAACGTGCTGAAATTCAATAACCTGCATTGCTGCGCCATCCATTTCAAAGGTAACGCCGTTTCTAAAATCGCCTGCTGTAATTGCCATAGTATCCTCCAAAAAAATAAAAAAATCTTTTTACTGAGACATTATACTACTTTTTTCCGTAGTTTGCAAGATGTATTTACAAAAAATCCCATTATAATTCCAACAAATCTTTGGAAGAAGTGTTCAAATTCTCAAAACCGTTTTCACGAACGACCACCAAATCCTCAATACGGACGCCAAATTTCCCCGGCAAATAAATACCCGGTTCTACAGACATCACCGCACCTGCCACAACGGTGCCCTCATAAGAAGGCGAAAAGGAGGGAGATTCGTGAACGTGCAATCCCAACCCGTGGCCAAGGCTGTGACCGAAGAATTTTCCGTAGCCTGCGTTCGCAATCACATCCCTTGCGGCGGCATCCGCTTCTTTTCCCGAAACACCCGACCGAATCACGGCAAAGGCTGCCTTCTGTGCAGACAAAACGGTTTCGTAAACCCGTTTCATTTCTTCATCTGCCTTACCCAAGCAAACCGTACGGGTCATATCGGAGCAATACCCGTCCAATTTACATCCGAAATCCATGGTGATGAAGGTATTCTTTTCCAAAGGCGCGCCTGTAGGCGTCCCGTGGGGCAAGGAACTGCGGCTTCCCGAAACGCAAATGGTTTCAAAGCTGGGTGCAGACGCACCGCCGCGCTTCATAAAATACTCAATCTCCGCCGCAATCTCAAGCTCGGTTCTTCCCACCTCAAGACGGGGCAGAATATAGGCGTACGCCGCCTCCGCCAAACTTTGCGCCGCGCGGATTTTTTCAATTTCCCTCTCCCCTTTGATTTGGCGCATCACCTCGACGCGGTCTCCCAAAGGACGATATTCCGGTCCGGGGTATTTTTCCCGAAAGTGATTCAATTCGCAGACCGTCATTTCCCGATCTTCAAAATAAACGGTGGAAATCTTTTCATCCTTAAGAAAATCAGGAAAAACCTTTTGGAAAATCCACGGCTTCAGTTCCAAGGAATAAGCCAGCTCCCCTCTCGCCAAGGCAAGCTGTGCCATTTCCAAATAACGGGAATCCAAAAACAGAATACGCTTTTCTCCCGTTACCAAAAGCGTACCCGCCGAGGAACAGAACCCCGTTAAATACTGTCGGGAAACCTGCGAACACAAAACGGCACATTCTCCCGCGGAAAGGGTCTGTGCAAAACGTTCAAGGTTCATTACTTTCCTCCGTTCTTTTTATAATAAGCCCGAATGAAAGGCTTTTCAATACGGCGCTTAAAACGGAAGAAACGATTTTCCACAGGCTGAATGGGCGGAACCGTCACCACGCTCACCCCGGCAAGACGTGCACAAAGGGCATCGGTAAGCAGTTGATCCCCTACCATCAGAAATTCGCTTTTCTTTACGCCGAACTCTCTCATAACTTTTTTCAAGCCACCCGTCAAAGGCTTATGGGAATCGGACAAAGCCAAAAAGCCGAGGCTTGCATTAAAACGATTGACGCGGTCTGCATCGTTGTTGGAAACAAAAGCAATGGAAAAGCCAAGGTCCTTTAAGCCAAAAAGAAAAGAAGTAAGCTTTTCATCCGGCTCGGGCGTATCGTAGGATGCCAAGGTGTTGTCAATGTCAAAAGCAATGGCACGAATCCCTTTTTCATAATACTCGGAGAAAGGAATCTGATAAACCGTATCGCAAATCAGATCCGGGATTAAGAAATGTTTCATGAAGCACTCCTTTAGTTGATTATACCGTGAGTATAACACAAATAAAGCGAAGTGAAAAGAGTTTTTTTAGCAATGGGATGAAATTTCCTTTTTCAGTTTGGCAATGATCTTCTTTTCAAGCCTTGAAATGTAAGATTGACTGATCCCCATTCGATCCGCAACCTCCTTTTGCGTTTGTTCCTTTTGACCCAAAAGTCCGAAGCGCATAATAATGATATTGCGATCTCTCGGTGTTAATTTTTTCAGGGCGGCAAACAAGAGACGAAAATCCTCCTCCCGTTCCAGATCCCGATGAATCTCCTCGCCGTCCGTTCCCAAAACATCCCCAAGAAGCAGTTCGTTTCCATCAAAATCCACGTTCAAAGGCTCGTCAATGGAAATTTCGTTTTTACGGGCGTTGAGTTTCCGCAAAAACATTAAAATTTCATTTTCCACACATTTGGAGCAATAAGTCGCAAGCTTAATGTTCTTGTCAGAGCGAAAGCTGGTAACCCCTTTCATCAAACCAATGGTACCGATGGAGATCAAATCCTCCATCCCCACTCCCGAATTTTCAAATTTCTTTGCAATATAAACCACCAGGCGCAAATTGTGTTCCACCAAAAGATTTCGGTTGATTTCCACGTCTTCGCCCCGTTCCATGCAGGCAATGCACTCCCGTTCCCGTTCCTCTACCAAGGGAGCAGGAAGCTCGTCGGTTCCGTTTATGTAAAATACCTCTCCCTCGGGATCCAACCGCAAAAGAGAAAAAAACGCTCGCAAACGACAGAATAAAATAGATAAAATCGGCATACTTCATTCCTCCTATAAAACGGAAAGCGGAACCAAGCAAGGGCAACCACCGTAGCCCCCTTCCGAAAAATCCAAGGCAACCAATACGTCCCGCTGTTCTTTTTTTATTTTTTGTTTTCCCGTAGGAACCACCTGTACCCGTTCGGGAAGAAATGCGAACAGATTTTGTTGTCCGCCCACCGTTCTGATGGGGACGCAAACCAGCATTTCTTCCGGAGAAAGTTCTCCCTGACGGAGGCGATGAATAAAATCTCTTGAAAAAAGCGGCTCGGCATATTCTGCTTTCAAAAGCAAAACGGGTCTTCCCGCGTCCGGATCGCGCAGTAAGAGCCCCGAATCCACAAGGCCGAAATAATGCTCACACTTTCCGCAAAAGGAAATGCTCAGACTCACCACCGCCGTTTCCAGTTTTCGACTGATATGTCGTCCCCAAAGAGAATAAATGCCGCAGCCCAGCAAAACCGTTCCGAAAAGCACCCAAAGTCCCATTCTCGCCTTTGCGCCGACGGGCAACACATAATAAGAAAGCATTTGGGCAGAGCCGCCCAAAAAAATCGCCCCCGCAAAAGAAAACAGACCGGGTTTGATCCACCTGCGCGGATAGCGGATCCCAAAACAAAGGGCAATCATCCCCACGAATACAAGAACCGAACTGACCAAAACAATCTCCCGCGCCAAGGGCAGTACCGCAAGCAGTGTGGAAAAAAACGCACCGAACAAGGCGGAAAGCAAAAGTCGGGGGAGCGTTACCTTTTGAGACGAGGAAAGCGCCCCTACGGCAAGGGAGACAAAATCCATAAAAAAATTCGTGGCAAAATACACGTCAACATAAAATATCTCATTCATTTTTTCAATCCTCCGACTCAAGTATAAACGCCCGCGCTTCTCTTTTTTGTCGAATGCAGGAATCGTGACATAACGAAAATGTAATATCCGCATTTGTAATCCATATTTGAAAAAGTAAGCATAAACCTTGCTTTTCCTGCAAAATAGGGCTAGAATATTAATTGTAGTTTCATAAACCAAGGAGGACTTACAATGAGTAAAAAGATTACAATTCTCGGCGTTGGTAACGTAGGAGCTACCGTCGCTTACACATTAACTCAAAACAGCTTGGCTTCGGAAATCGTTTTGATTGATATCAACCGCGCCAAGGCAGAGGGCGAAGCAATGGATATTATCCACGGCGCCCCCTTCTCTACCCCCCTCAACATTTACGCAGGCGATTATGCAGATTCCACCGGTTCCGACATCGTCATCAACACCAATCTGATCAAAGAAATTGCTCCCAAAATTGCTTCTTACTGCCCCAACGCAGTATACGTTATCGTCAGCAACCCCGTTGACGTACTCACTTACGCATTCATCAAGTATTCCGGCCTTCCCGCTTCTCAGATCATCGGCAGCGGCACCATGCTGGATACTTCAAGACCTCGTTCCATGGTTTCTCACCGTCTTTCCATCAGCGCAAAGAACATTCACGCTTACGTATTCGGTGAACACGGCGACTCCTCCACCTTCCCCTGGGGCGTTACCAGCATCATCGGCATGAATTTCCGTCAGTATTGCCGTTCCATTAAGCATTACACCGATGAACAGACCGACGTATTCTTAAGAGGGGTTGTA
>JAZOSM010000104.1:0-11314 GCA_045657125.1 Eubacteriales bacterium | reverse complement strand
CATATGCTGACTTTGTTTGCTTCTCACGGAAAATTTGATTTGGTTGTGAAGTGTAAAGGTGATACCAACGTTGATGATCATCACAGCGTAGAAGATATCGGCATTTGTCTTGGAAAGGCTATGGATAAAGCTCTTGGAGATAAACGCGGTATATATCGATATGGTTCTATGATTTTGCCTATGGATGAAACTTTGATTCTGGCGGCTGTTGATCTTTCCGGCAGATCTTGCCTTTGTTATGATTTGCCGATTCGTGCAAAAAAAATCGGTACTTTTGATACGGAATTGCTTGAGGAGTTTTGGGTATCTTTTGTTCGAAATTGTCCTATGGCTTTGCATATCCGAATGATGGCGGGAAAGAATTCTCATCATATTGCGGAGGGATCCTTTAAAGCTGTGGCGCGCGCTTTGCGGCAGGCATGCTCAATTGATTCTGCAAACGCCAACGATATTCCTTCTACCAAAGGAGTGCTGTGATGATTGCTATTATTGATTACGGTGTCGGTAATCTCTTTTCGTTGTCAAGTTCTTTTGCTGCAATTGGATATGAAGCAGTGATCACGCGCGATCCTGAAATGATACGAAAATCTGATCGTATTTTGTTGCCCGGTGTAGGTGCGTTTTCCGATGCCATTGCAAAACTTCGGGATACGGGGCTGGTTCCTGTAATTCTTGATGAAGTTTCCAAGGGAAAGCCGCTTCTTGGGATCTGTCTTGGAATGCAACTTTTGTTTGATAAGAGCTATGAATACGGCGAATACGAGGGACTTGGTTTGATCCCCGGCGAGATCCGACCGATTTCCGAAGTGATATCTCCTGAATTAAAAATCCCCCATATCGGCTGGAATGCCTTGAAATTTTCATCAAAGCGTTCGGAGATTTTTAAATATTTGAATGAGCTTGATTGTGTATATTTTGTTCATTCATATTTTGCCACGGACTGTTGCGATTTTATTACCGCTACTGCAGAATACAGCGCTGATTTAACCGCAGCAGTTCAAAATCAAAATGTTTACGGGTGTCAGTTCCACCCTGAAAAAAGCGGTGATGTAGGGCTGAAGATCCTTCGTGCTTTTTGTGAATTGGAGAGTGTGAAATGTTAATTTTTCCAGCAATTGATATCGTTGGCGGAAAGGCTGTAAGACTTTTCAAAGGCGATTATTCCCAAATGACTATCTATAACGATGACCCTGTATCGGTTGCAAACGACTTTGAGAAGGCAGGCGCTACCTGTATCCATTTGGTGGATTTGGAAGGGGCAAAAAGCGGAACGACTCCGAATCTTTCCACCATTCAAAGAATTGTATCCGAAACGAATCTTTTTGTGGAAGTTGGCGGTGGAATTCGAAATTTAGAGACGATTTCCGCGTATTTAAACATTGGTGTGAATCGTGTGATTTTAGGTACTGCCGCGGTAAATGATCCCGAATTTTTAAGCACTGCTTTGAAACTTCACGGCGAAAAAATTGCTGTTGGTGTGGATTTGAAGGATGGCAAGGTTGCAATCAAAGGTTGGACCGAGGTGTCTGCCGAGGATGCATTTGATTTTTGTCAAAAAATGCAGAACTTGGGCGTGAAAACCATTATTTGCACCGATATTTCCAAAGATGGTGCAATGCAGGGGACCAATATTTCGTTGTATGAGGATCTTTCCGAAAGATTTAATCTTCAAATCATTGCTTCGGGCGGCGTTTCGTCATTGAGTGACGTTGAAAAACTCGCGGCAATGAAGCTTTATGGCGCCATTATCGGTAAAGCGTACTATACGAAAGCCATTGATCTTGTGAAAGCGATTGAGGTGTCGAAATGATCACAAAGAGAATTATTCCTTGTCTTGATGTTAAGGACGGACGTGTTGTTAAGGGGAAGAATTTCCTCGGCTTGAACGACGTGTCCTCTCCTGTGGACCTTGCAAGATTTTACAATACCGCCGGTGCGGACGAGTTGGTTTTTTATGATATTACTGCTTCGGCAGAAGGCAGAGCCTTGTTTACGGATATCTTAAAAGAGGTAGCTTCAAGCATTTTTATTCCTTTGACTGTTGGTGGAGGTATAAATTCCCTCGAGGATTTTGACCGTGTTTTAAAGTGCGGTGCCGACAAAGTTAGTGTGAATTCCGGTGCGATTCGAAACCCTGATTTGATCGGAGAAGCTGCCAAAAGATATGGAGATCAATGCGTTGTTTTATCGGCAGATATAAAACGTGTTGACGGACAATTTCGTTTGTTTTCAAAAGGCGGAAGAATCGATACAGGTATGGACGGAATCGAATGGATTCGTCGCTGTGTCGGAAACGGAGCAGGGGAAGTTGTGGTGAATTCCATTGATACGGATGGCGTAAAAAATGGCTTTGATTTGGAAATGCTTGAAGCTGTTTGTAAAGCGGTATCAGTTCCCGTCATTGCTTCGGGCGGGGCAGGTAACAGTCGTCATTTTGTCGATTTGTTTCAAAAATTACCAATGGTTGATGCTGGTCTGGCGGCATCTATTTTTCACTACCAAGAATTGCAGATCTGTGATTTGAAAAAAGAGTTAAAAAACAACGGGATTCCTGTGAGAATTTAAGGAGAAAAAGAAATGTTGGACGTAAATGAATTGAAATTTGATGAAAAGGGCTTGATTCCCGCGATTGTTGTCGATGCAATTACAAAGCAAGTTTTGACTTTGGCATATATGAATCGCGAGAGTTTGCAAATTTCCATGGAAAAGGGATTGACTTGTTTTTGGAGCCGTTCCAGAAACGAGCTTTGGCTGAAAGGTGAAACAAGCGGAAATTATCAGCACATCGTATCAATTACCGCTGATTGCGACAAGGATTCGCTTGTTGTTATGGTTGAGCCTGACGGGCCCGCGTGCCATACGGGTTCCGTGTCTTGTTTTGAAACTCCCGTATGGGAAAGCGAGGAAAGAAAAGAGTTTTCTTTGCAGGCGCTATTGACTTTGATTGAGGGCAGAAAATCCGAGAAAAAAGAAGGCTCTTACACTACGTATCTGTTTGAAAAGGGAATTGATAAGATCTTAAAGAAGGTTGGCGAAGAGTGCACCGAGGTTATTATTGCCGGCAAAGCTGACGATAAAGCCGAAACGATTTATGAGATTTCCGATCTTGCATATCACGTAATGGTATTGATGATCCAAATGGGTATATCTCTTGAAGATATTCATCGCGAACTGGCTTCCCGACACGTTATTGATCATAAAGTAAAGCAAGAAAAAATGACAAAATGAAAACTCGTGAATAATATTCGCGTAAATTGCATAATACCGACTCGAAATTTCGGATCGGTATTATTTTTTTACCTTTTCATATTTTTTTAATATTTATTATTATATAATTATTGACAGAAAGCACGTAAGTGATTATAATAATTTAGTCAAATGTGTAACTGTGAATATTTATACACAATTTCGTGGATTTATCAAGGAGAATTACAATGGCTAAAATGTGGGCAGGAAGAACGGATGGTAATGTGAATCAAATCGCCGATGATTTCAATTCCTCCATTCATTTTGACTGCAGAATGTTCAGACAAGACATAAAGGGGAGTATCGCGCACGCTGCCATGCTTGCAAAGCAAGGAATCATTTCTGCTCAAGAGGGCGATGAACTGATTCGGGGTCTTGGTGGTATTTTGGAGGATCTTGAGTCCGGGGCTCTTGCGTTTGATATGACGTGTGAAGATATTCATATGTTCGTAGAGCAAGAGCTTACACAACGCTTGGGCGATTTGGGTAAGAAACTTCATACCGCGAGAAGTCGTAACGATCAAGTAGCTTTGGACGTTCGTATGTATTTGCGCGATGAGATCGCCTTGTTTACGCAAAAGACGCAAGAGCTTATCGCGGTGATTTGTGAAAAAGCGAAGCTGTATCGTGAATATATTCTTCCGGGTTATACACATCTGCAAAGAGCTCAGCCGATTTCTTTCGGACATCATTTGATGGCGTATGCAATGATGCTTCTCCGTGATTTGGAACGACTTGAAGATTGCAGAAAAAGAATGAATATTTCTCCGATCGGTGCTTGTGCTTTGGCAGGTACAACGTACGATACCGATCGCCGATTTGAAGCCGAGCGTCTTTCTTTTGACGGAATTTGCTTGAACTCTCTTGATGCAGTATCCGATCGTGATTTTTGTCTCGAACTGATGAGTGCAATTTCAATTTTGATGATGCATCTTTCCCGTTTTTCCGAAGAAATTATTCTTTGGGCAAGTTGGGAATTTAAGTTCATCGAACTTTCCGATGATTACACGACGGGCTCCTCGATTATGCCACAAAAGAAGAATCCCGACATTGCAGAGCTTGTTCGCGGTAAGACGGGACGTGTTTACGGTGATCTGATGGCGCTTCTGACAACCCTTAAAGGACTGCCTTTGGCTTACAACAAGGATATGCAGGAGGATAAGGAAAGTATTTTCGATGCTTGTGATACCGTGAAAATGTGCCTGGATGTCTTTAAGGGAATGCTCGAAGGAATGAAGGCTAACCGCGAAAATATGAAGAAAGCTGCGCAAAACGGTTTTATCAATGCAACCGATCTTGCAGATTATCTTGTAAAGAAAGGGCTTCCTTTCCGAACTGCTTATAAAATTTCCGGACAAGCTGTAGCGTATTGTATTCAAAATAAAACAGTTCTTGAGAATTTATCCATTGAAGAATTTAAAAACTTCTCTGACTTGATCGAAGGGGATGTTTACGAAGATATTGATTTGGTAACCTGTGTAGAAAAGCGTATAAGCGAAGGAGGAACGTCTTTTGCTTCTGTGGATCGACAGATTGCCTATGTTTTGGAAAGGATAACGAAGTAATGAAAAAGGTTTTTATTGACGGAAGTGCCGGTACAACAGGTCTTCGTATTCATCAGCGCTTGGCAGAGCGCTCTGATTTGGAGGTTATTACTCTTTCCGATGATTTGAGAAAGGATCCCGAAGCCAGAAAGGAAGCTTTGAATTCTGCCGATATTGCTTTCTTGTGTTTGCCTGATGCAGCCGCAATCGAGTCTGTATCTTTTCTTGAAAATGATAATACGGTTCTGATCGACACATCAACGGCCCATCGTGTGAATCCGCTTTGGACTTACGGTTTTCCCGAGTTAAAGGGACAAAGAGAAAAGATTGCCGAATCTAAAAAAATTGCCAATCCCGGTTGTCACGCAAGCGGTGTTGTGGCACTTGTGGCGCCTTTGATTCGCGAGGGACTGTTAAAGAATGAAGTTGCTTTATCTTGCTTCTCCTTGACCGGTTATTCAGGCGGCGGAAAGCAAATGATCGCTGAATACGAAAGCGAAAACAGAGATGTGCTTCTGGACGCTCCCAGACTTTACGGTTTAACGCAAAGCCACAAGCATTTAAAAGAGATTGTTTCACTCTGCTCGTTGAAGACTGCACCTGCCTTTTGTCCGATTGTTGCACCGTTTTATAGTGGTATGGAAGTGTCTGTTCCTTTGTTTGCCGAAGATCTTTCTTGCACGAAGAGACAATTGGAGGAGTTTTTCAAAGAATATTATCAGAACGGTTTGGTGCATTTCAAAGCAGAGGCTGATGAAAACGGATTCCTTTCTGCAGGAGCTTTTTCGGGTAGAGACGATATGCAAATTACCATTACTGGAAATGACGAACGCATATTGCTTACCGCAAGATTTGACAATCTTGGTAAAGGTGCCAGCGGTGCCGCAATTCAGAATATGAATATAATTCTTGGTATTCCCGAAGATACGGGTCTTACTGTTTGATGGAGGAAGATAAAATGAAAATTATCAATGGTGGTATTTGTGCAGCGAATGGCTTCCGCGCTTCGGGTGTACATTGTGGTATCAGAAAGAACAAGAAAAAGCTTGATCTTGCTTTGATTTGCAGTGACGTTCCTTGTACGGCAGCAGCTGTATATACGACAAACTTGGTTAAGGGCGCGCCTTTGACCGTAACGAAAAAACATCTTGAAAACGGAATCGCACAAGCGGTAATTATCAATAGCGGCAACGCAAACACTTGCAATGCAAACGGTATTGAAGTCGCCGAGGCAATGTGTAAACTTGCGGGTGATCGTCTTGGGTTGAATGCCGATGACGTATTGGTTGCTTCTACCGGTGTTATTGGTCAGCCCTTGTCTCTCGATCCGATTCGTGGCGGTATGGATAATTTGCTTGCAAATCTTTCTGATGACGGTTCCGATCTTGCCGCAAATGCAATTATGACCACCGACCTTACAAAGAAAGAAATTTCCGTTGAGTTTGAGGTTGGCGGTAAAGTTTGTCATATGGGCGGTATCGCAAAGGGAAGCGGTATGATTCACCCCAACATGGCGACGATGCTTGTTTTCATTACGACGGATGCTGCAATTACTTCCGAGATGCTTTCCAAAGCATTGTCTACCGATGTGCAGAACACCTTTAATATGATCAGCGTAGACGGTGACACTTCTACCAACGATAACGTGATTGTGATGGCAAACGGTTGTGCAGGCAATGCCGTAATTGATTGCGAAAACGAAGACTTTGCCGAATTTATGAAAGCGCTGAACACCGTGACCGTGGCACTTTCCAGAATGATTGCCGCTGACGGAGAAGGTGCAACAAAGCTTTTGGAATGCAGTGTAAAAGGCGCCGCAAGCGAGAAAGATGCAAAGATCGTTGCCAAGAGTGTAATTTGCTCCAGCCTTTTAAAGGCTGCAATGTTTGGTGCTGATGCAAACTGGGGAAGAATTCTTTGCGCTATCGGTTACAGCGGAGCTTGCGTGGATATCAATTCGGTTGACGTTTCATTTGTTAGCGCCAAAGGCGAGATTTGTGTTTGCAAAAATGGTGCAGGTGTTGAATTTTCCGAAGAAAAGGCGAAAGAAATTTTGCTTGAAAAGGAAATCGAAATTTGCATCGCTCTCGGTGACGGAGAAGCTTCCGCTACCGCTTGGGGTTGTGATTTGACTTACGATTACGTGAAAATCAACGGTGACTACCGTACTTGAGGTGAAAATGATGGATATGAATATTTCAAATGCGGTTCGCGCAGAAATGTTGACACAGGCTCTGCCTTATATTAAGCGTTATAACAACAAGATTGTTGTTGTAAAGTACGGCGGAAATGCCATGATTGACGAACAATTAAAAATGCAGGTTATGGAAGATGTCGCACTTCTTTGGCTGATCGGCGTGAAAATTGTTTTGGTTCACGGTGGCGGCCCCGAAATCAGCGAAATGATGGAAAAGCTCGGTAAAAAGGCGGTGTTTGTTGACGGTCTTCGCGTTACCGACAAGGAGACCATTGATATTGCTCAGATGGTTCTTGCAGGAAAAGTAAACAAGACTTTGGTCAATCTTTTGGAATCAAAGGGCGGCAAAGCGATGGGAATTTCAGGTATGGATGGACGTTTGATCGAAGCGAAGATCAAGGATGAAAGACTTGGTTACGTTGGTCAAATTACCAACATCAACATTGCTCCCGTTATGGATCTTTTGGAAAAGAATTACATTCCCGTAATTTCTACGATTGGCTGTGACAAAGAGGGAAATTCCTACAACATCAACGGCGATACTGCGGCCGCTTATATTGCAGGCGCTCTCGGTGCTGAGAGATTGATTATGATGACGGACATTGCGGGAATTCTTCGCGACCGTGATGATCCTTCTTCTTTGATTCATTACGTCAGCATTGAAGAAGCTGAGGAGTTGAAAGCGCAGGGAATTGTTTCCGGTGGTATGATTCCCAAGGTTGAATGCTGTGTTGAAGCTATTCGTGAAGGTGTTAAAAACGTTGTTATTATGGACGGACGTGTTCCTCATTCCATTTTGATGGAGCTTCTGACTGATGAAGGCGCAGGAACAATGGTTACAGGTAAAAAGTATGAGTGAATTGCAGAAAAACGATCAAAAATATATTGCGGGCACCTATGCTCGTTTTCCTATCTCTATTGTTCGCGGAAAGGGCTCTGAAGTTTTTGATGAAAACGGTAAGAGATACATTGATATGGGGTCGGGAATTGGCGTTACCTCCTTTGGTATTTCCGATGAAGCGTGGGTAAACGCCGTTACCGAACAGTTGCACAAGGTTCAACATATGTCGAACTTATATTATACAGAACCCGGTGTTCGTTTAGCGGAACTTCTGTGCAAAAAAAGCGGAATGAAAAAAGTTTTCTTTTCAAATTCCGGCGCTGAAGCAAACGAGTGCGTTATTAAGGCTGCGAGAAAGTACGGTTCCGAGAAGAAAGGTCCTGAATACTTCACAATCGTAACTTTGGAAAATAGTTTTCATGGTAGAACGATTACGACGCTGTCTGCGACCGGTCAGGAGCATTATCACGAGCTGTTTCAGCCTCTGACTCCCGGTTTTGTGCATTCGCCTGCAAATGACTTTGAACGTTTGAAAGAATGCGCATTAAAGAACAAAGCTTGTGCGATTATGATCGAATGCGTTCAGGGTGAAGGTGGCGTTATTGCTCTCGATGCTGATTTTGTAAAGAAACTTGCAGAGTTTGCAAAAGAAGAAGATATTCTTTTGATTGTTGACGAGGTTCAGACCGGTAACGGAAGAACGGGTTGTGTGTATGCTTACCAGAATTTCGGTATTTTACCCGATCTTGTCAGCACTGCCAAAGGTATTGGCGGGGGTCTTCCCCTTGGCGCGGCGCTTTTCGGAGAAAAGGTTGAGTCAATCTTCGGTTTCGGTGATCACGGTTCTACGTTTGGCGGTAATCCGATTGCTTGTGCCGGTGCCGTAAGTGTTATCGAAAGAATGGACGAAGCGTTCTTGAATTCCGTCCGTGAAAAAAGTGCGTTTGTGTTCGAGTATCTGAAAAATAAAAAAGGCATTGAGTCCGTTAGCGGTATGGGCTTGATGATCGGTATCAAAACAAAAGGTGCCGCCAAGGAAATCGTTAGTGAGTGTATGGCTCGCGGTATTCTTTGTTTGACTGCAAAGGATAAGGTGCGTTTGTTGCCTGCGTTGAATATTTCTTTTGACTTGTTGAAAGAGGCGCTGGACGTTATCGTTTCCGTTTGTGCTGAAAAGGAGTAAATTATGAATTTGAAGAACAAGAGTTTCTTAAAACTTTTAGATTTTTCTTCTGCCGAAATTGAATATCTCTTGGATCTTTCTGCGAAATTCAAGCAGAAGAAAAAGCAGGGGATCCCTCATCGAATTTGCGAAGGCAAGAATATTGCTTTGGTATTTGAAAAGTCAAGCACCCGTACCCGCTGTGCTTTTGAAGTAGCAGGTGCGGATCTTGGAATGCACCCTGTGTATTTGGAACCGACCGGTTCTCAAATGGGAAAAAAGGAAAGCATTGCCGATACTGCGCGCGTTCTCGGCAGAATGTTTGACGGCATTGAATACCGTGGCTTCGGTCAAGAGATTGTTGAAGAGTTGGCTCATTTTGCAGGTGTACCCGTTTGGAATGGCTTGACGAATGAATTTCATCCTACGCAGATTCTTGCTGATTTTCTGACCATTCGTGAATATTTCGGTGATCTCAAGGGTAAAAAAATGGTTTATATGGGAGATGCCCGTTACAATATGGGTAACTCTTTGATGGTTGGCTGTGCCAAAATGGGTATGCATTTTGTTGCATGTGCCCCCAAGAAATATTTTCCTGAAGAAGCACTGCGTTCTCAGGTGATGGAGATTGCCAAGGAAACAGGTGCTGTAATTGAATTTATTGAAGATCCTATTGCAGCAACCAAAGGTGCGCACGTAATTTATACGGACGTTTGGGTTTCTATGGGTGAACCTGACAGCGTATGGGAAGAAAGAATTCGTGAGTTGACTCCTTATCGTGTTACGGCTTCGCTGATGAAAAATGCAGGTGATCAGTGTAAATTTATGCATTGTCTCCCTGCGTTCCACGATTTAAAAACTACGGTTGGTAAACAGATTTTTGAAAAATTTGGAATTGACTGTATGGAGGTTTCCGACGAGGTGTTTGAGAGTGATGCTTCCATTGTTTTTGATGAAGCGGAGAATCGTATGCACACGATCAAAGCAGTTATGGCTGCCACTCTTGCCGATCCCGAACTTTTGTGATACAATAGGGTATAAGTAAATCCTGGAGGGTAAAAAATGAAAAAAGGAATTGGAACTAAATGTGTTCAGGGCGGTTATCATCCCGGAAACGGTGAGCCCAGACAGATACCGATTATTCAAAGTACCACTTTTAAATATGCTACAGGCGAAGCAATGGGAAAGCTTTTTGATTTGGAGGCAAGCGGATATTTTTATTCCAGATTGCAAAATCCTACTTGCGATACCGTTGCTGCGAAGATCTGTGAGATGGAAGGCGGTTCTGCCGCAATGCTGACTTCTTCCGGACAGGCTGCAAACTTTTTGGCAATTTTCAATATTTGCAGTTGCGGAGATCATTTCGTTTCTTTGGCGTCTATTTACGGTGGAACGTTTAATTTGTTCTCCGTTACTTTAAAGCGGATGGGCATCGACGTTACTTTTGTAACCCCCGACGCTTCTGATGAAGAAATAGAAGCCGCTTTTCGTCCCGAAACAAAAGCACTTTTTGGTGAAACGATCGCAAATCCTGCTTTAAATGTTCTGGATATTGAACGTTTTGCAAAACTTGCTCACCGCCGCGGTGTTCCGTTGATTATTGACAACACATTCCCCACACCTGCAAATTGCAGACCTATTGAATGGGGCGCGGATATTGTAACGCATTCCACTACAAAATATATGGATGGTCACGGAAGCTGTGTAGGCGGTGCCATCATTGATTCGGGTAAGTTTGATTGGACCAAATACCCTGAAAAATTCCCCGGTCTTTGCACTCCCGATCACAGCTATCACGGTATTACTTATACCGAACGTTTTGGCATTGAGGGTGCCTATATTACAAAGGCTACTGCTCAGTTGATGCGTGATTTGGGTGTAACGCCCGCGCCTATGAGCGCGTATATTCTCAATCTTGGCTTGGAAAGTTTGCACGTGAGAATGAAGCGTCACTGCGAAAATGCATTGGCAGTTGCAAAGTTTTTGGAAACCCACGAGAAGATTTCTTGGGTTACTTATCCCGGACTTGAATCTGCTGATAATTATGACCTTGTGCAGAAATATTTCCCCAATGGTACTTGCGGTGTAATTAGTTTTGGTGTTAAAGGCGGTAGGGATGCAGCAGCTTCCTTTATGTCGAAACTTGAAATGATTGCCATCGAAACGCACGTTGCGGATGCGCGTTCTTGCTGTCTCCATCCTGCAACGACCACTCACCGTCAGCTTTCCGACGAGGAACTTGTAGCCTGCGGCGTTGGTCCCGATCTTGTTCGTCTTTCCGTTGGTCTTGAAGATGCTGCTGACTTGATTGCTGATATTGATAA
>JAZOSM010000103.1:0-5379 GCA_045657125.1 Eubacteriales bacterium | reverse complement strand
AAGGTCTTCCAGACGAATGAGTACGTCCGTTCCGGAGACACGGTTTTCCATTTATCTACCTCCTTGCTTTTGTGCTCGTCCGCAATTTTGAAAACGGATGAATACACCATATAGAAAATCAATATAATGATACATTCTTTTCAAGAAATTGTCAATAAAATCGGGGGATTTTTCCTCGAAAAAATGCGAACTTTTTTTCTCTTGATTCAGGGGGCTTTTTTTCGCCTTATTCTTGACAGAAAAGCGGAAAGAATTTATAATGATTCTATGTTTAAAAAAATTTATAAGAAGCTGTTTCCCGAGCGCTACTATGCATCTCCCGCTTATCGCAGAGAGGCTGCGGCGCGTTTCGACAGCAAAATATTAAAGTACGTGACAGAGCGCCTGGAAACGGGTGACGTGGTGCTCTGCAAGGACGCTTACATTTGCGTCAAGGCGGGATGGGTTTTCGTAAACAGCGAGACCGATTCCATTTTCAAATGTGCCGACGAAACAGTTCAGTCCGGTGAACTGATGAGTCACGACGGCGTTATTTTTACAGGCTACGATGAAATACAGGGAAAGGAGAGAAGTATCGTTTGTTACTTCAAATATTACCGATGAAAAAAGGATTGCGTATTCTTGCACTGCTGCTTGCGCTGACCGCTGCCGTATGCTTTGTTTCCTGTGCGAAAACAGAGGAAAATGCAGAGGGGTCCCTTGTGGTTGAAGGTGTGAAATTCGTTGCCACCGAGCAGACCACCAATTACGTTTGTATTCAGATGGATACGGGAAAGAAAATCGTAACGGAGCTTTATCCTGACGTCGCTCCCATCACCGTTGCCAATTTTCAGAAGCTGGTTGGGATGGATTTTTACGACGGCTTGATTTTTCACCGCGTAATTCCCGGCTTTATGATTCAGGGCGGTTGCCCCGACGGAACCGGTATGGGTGATCCCGGCTGGGAGATCAAGGGCGAGTTTGCTTCCAACGGTTGGAAGAATACCCTTTCTCATTCCAGAGGCGTTTTGTCCATGGCGCGCGGCAACGATCCCGATTCTGCGGGAAGCCAGTTCTTTATCTGTCATGCCACCGCAGGCTGTGGTCACTTGGACGGAAGCTACGCTACCTTCGGCAGAGTAATTTCGGGAATGGACGTAGTGGATGAAATTGCTACCACCACCTGTGCAGGGGAGACCCCCGTGGAAAGACAGGTGATGGAAAAGGTGTATTTTGTCATTCCCGAAACGGAATTCACTTCCTCAAACGGAAAGAGCCCCGCGGGCAGCACTGCCGGTCAGGATCAGGATGCATCCGAGAAGCAGAATCAGGATATCTCCAAAAAAGAGGATACCTCTGCTCCCGCCGATGATTTTACCGCCGCTTCCGGTGCAAAGTACAAGGTCAGTCAGGAGAAAACCAATCTGGTTTGCATCCGTATGTCTGACGGAAAAAGAATCGTGGCAGAGCTCTATCCCGATACCGCACCCATCACCGTTGAAAATTTTCAGAAGCTGGTAGAAGAAAAGTTTTATGACGGCTTGATTTTCCACCGCGTGATCAACGGCTTTATGATTCAGGGTGGTTGCCCCGACGGAACCGGTATGGGAGGTCCCGGCTGGACCATCAAGGGTGAATTTGCTTCCAACGGTGTGAAAAACGATCTTGCACATACCCGCGGCGTTTTGTCCATGGCTCGTGCGCAAGCGCCTGATTCCGCAGGAAGTCAGTTTTTTATTATGCACGGTGATGCTGCTTACCTGGACGGTGAATACGCCGCTTTTGGTAAGGTGGTTGAGGGTCTTGATACGGTAGATGCAATCGCTACCACCGCCTGTGCAGGAGAGAGCCCCGTGGAAAAACAGATTATGGAAAAGGTGTATTTTGTCACCTTGGAGAAATAAGAACGTAAGGAGAATAGAAATGGCATTTGTAAGAAGTGAAGAAAAAACGAATTTTGTAAAGTTTGAAATGGAAAACGGTAAGGAAATGATCGTGGAACTTTATCCCGAGATCGCGCCTATTTCCGTAAAGAATTTTCAGAAACTGGTGGACGGCGGTTTTTATAACGGCTTGATTTTCCACCGTGTAATTCCCGGCTTTATGATTCAGGGCGGTTGCCCCAAGGGCATTGGTACCGGCGGCCCCGGTTGGACCATTAAGGGCGAATTTGCCGCCAACGGCGTAAAGAATGATCTTCGTCATACCCGCGGCGTTTTGTCCATGGCTCGTGCGCAGTCCCCCGATTCTGCGGGAAGCCAGTTCTTTATTATGCATGACGACGCCCCCCACCTGGACGGCAGCTACGCCGCCTTCGGTAAGCTTTTGGAGGGTTACGAGGTTGTTGATGAAATTTGCGAGGTGATGACCGATTTCTCCGATCGCCCCGTAGAAGATCAAAAGATGAAAGAAGTTTACTTTGTAAAGGAAGCATAAACGATGCAATTTTCTGTCGGTGCGGAAAAAACAGGCACCTGTGTTGCTTTGGGCAATTTTGACGGGATTCATTTGGGTCATCGAAAAATTGTTGAAAACTGCGTTCAAAAGGCTCGGGAGGAGGGACTTGTTTCCCTCGTTTGGAGCTTTCGCCGCCATCCCGAGCACATTCTGAAGGGCAATTTTTCCTCCGGCAATATCATTTCCCTTAAGGATAAAGAAGCAATTCTGAAGGATGCGGGAATCGACCATTTGATTTTGGAAGATTTTGAACGGGTCAGAGACCTTTCCCCACGAGAATTTTGCGATCGCATTTTGATTCGTCAGCTTTCCGCCCGTTTTGTTTTCTGCGGATTTAATTTCCGTTTCGGAAAAAACGGTGCAGGAGATGCAGCCTTTCTCAAGGAATACCTTGAATCAAAGGGGATCGGCGTGATCGCAGAGGAATCCGTTTGCGTGGGTGGAAAAACGGTATCTTCTACCCGTATTCGCACCTTGCTTGCAGGCGGGGAAGTGGAGGAGGTATGTTGCCTTTTGGGCAGACCCTATTCCATTCGTTTTCCCGTTTTGCACGGAAAGCATTTGGGAACCAGAATCGGGTTTCCTACCCTTAATCAGGTGTTTCCCGAGGAATACGTTACCCCGAAAAAGGGTGTTTATGCAGTGCGTGTCGCTTTTGACGGACAGGAGTATTTCGGCGTTTGCAACGTGGGGAGCCGTCCTACCGTGGATTGTGACGACCGCGTAATTGCCGAAACCCATTTGCTGGATTTCAGCGGTGATTTATACGGAAAAGAAGTGCGCGTGGAATTCCATCGCTTTTTGCGCGCGGAAACCAAGTTTTCCTCTTTGGAGGAACTAAAAATACAGATAGGAAAAGATCGGGAAAATGCCCGTCTTTATTGGAAGGAGCAGCAATGAGAAAAAGGTTCTCGGGAATCATTTCCGGCCTTTTGGCGGCAGTTTTTATACTGTCGCTTTTTCCCGTGTTTGCAGAAACTTCCAAAGAACCTCCCGAAGTAAGTGCGAGAGCCGCAGTGGTCTATAATTTGGAGGCGGGAGAGATCCTTTTTTCCAAAAATATGGATGCAAGACTTGACCCTGCCGCCTTCACGAAACTGTTGACGGCACTGCTCGGTTTTGAACATATGGGTCAAAACGGAAACGTAAACGTTACCATAACCAAAGAAATGCTTGCTGCATCAAGCGGAAACTCCATGAACCTGAAGGAGGGAGAGGTGCTTCCGTTCAAGAGCCTGTTGACGGGACTTGTGGTGCAGAATGCCAACGACGCAGCCATTGCCATTGCGGTGACGGTCAGCGGCAGCGTGAGTTCATTTGTAGATCGAATGAACGAAAGAGCCAAACTTCTGGGAATGGAAAATTCCTATTTTTCCAATCCTACGGGTACAGATTCCGCTGCGATGTATACTACGATGCAGGACGTTTTGACGCTGAGCAAAGCCCTGTACCGAGTCAATGATTTTATGGTTATGTCGGAAAATCCCAAGGTTACCATCCCCGAAACCAATAAGAACAAGCAGCGTGTGTATAATAATAAAAATCCGCTGGTTTCTTTTTCTTGGGTAAATACCTACTATTTGGAAAATTCCCGAGGAATGATCGCAGGTTTCACCCCCCGTGCAGGATATTGCGTTGCAACGGTTCACGAAATCCCGGGAAGCAAGACCTTGGTAATCGTTTCCGGCGGCAGTGATCGCAGTACCAAAAAAGACGGAAGTGACATTACCACTTACCGCGAAGCAAAATCCCTGATGCAATGGGCGGAGAAAAATTATTCCATGCGCTATGTTTTGGAAAAAGGCATGGTTGTTTGCGAGAAGCGTTTGCGCCTTGCATCGGGTGTGGATCATATGATTCTCGTAACTGGTGAAAGTTTGAAAATGCTGTTGCCTATGGATGTAGACCTTTCCAAGGAAATTACCACGGAGGTCAGAACGGACCGTGAGGTGTATACGGCGCCCATTATCGAAGGAACTGCCTACGGCGAAATAGACGTTTATTATAACGGTGATTTGGTTGATACGGTTCCTCTCGTGGCAAAATCCAACATCGGTCTGTCGCGTGGATTGGTTGCCTGGGATGCCGTGGTGAGCTTTTTCTCTCACGGTGCGGCAAAGGTCGTTTTGATTTTGGTAATTCTCGGCTTGGTGCTTTACGTTGCGATATTGATTCTTGCCGCCGTGATTCAGTACCTGCGTCAAAACAAAGAGCAAAATCGTATCATTCGGGAAATGAAAGCAGTTGAAGACCGACGCTTGAGAAAAATTCGCTTGCAGGAGCGAAAAGCAAGTCAGGCGCGTATGCGCAAGATGAGAAACGTTCTTCGTGCAGGATATCAGGTTTTGCAGGGTGATTCCGAGGCAATGGATCAGCCGGGAAGAGGACAGAGAAGACCCCCTGCATCGAAAGCGGTTGCAAAGGTTCCCGAAAAGTATCGTTCCACCAATCGCAATCCGCAGACCCCTGCCACTAACCGTCCCCCCGAACGAAATGTCCCTCCCCGTCGTCCCACAACGGAAGTATATCGAACGGGAAGACCCATTCGTCCGAATTCTCAAAACCGTTCCCGTACCGCCCCCTCTCAGGATCCTCGTTACGGAAGAAACGGAAAGGGAACAGGCAAAAAATAAAATTTGATTTTCAAAAAAGCCCTTGACAAAAGGGCTTTTTTTTGTTAGACTAATTCTTGCGATTTTAACGTATGGGCCTTTAGCTCAGCTGGTCAGAGCAGCCGGCTCATAACCGGTCGGTCCGGGGTTCAAGTCCCTGAAGGCCCACCAAGCAGAAATAAAGAATTCCCGTTCCGTAGGAAGTTAATATATAGGGGTATAGCTCAGTTGGTAGAGCAGCGGTCTCCAAAACCGCGTGCCCAGGGTTCAAGTCCTTGTGCCCCTGCCAAAAAGAAAGACACCACACAGTGGTGTCTTTCTTTTTGCTATG
>JAZOSM010000102.1:0-3445 GCA_045657125.1 Eubacteriales bacterium | reverse complement strand
AATGATAAAAAACATATTTGTCTTTGAAAGGAGAAATATTATGCTCAGAGATCCCTGGAAACATTTGAAAAGCGGAACGGATATCCGCGGTGTTGCTTTGGAGGGTGTAGAAGGTCAAAACGTTGATCTGACCGACGAAGTCATCGGAAAAATCGCAGGCGCATTTGCCCTGTGGCTTCAAAATAAAACGGGAAAGGCAAATCCCTTGGTTGCCATCGGTAGAGACAGCCGTCTTTCCGGTCCCCGTATTGCAGGTATTTTAAGCGAGGTTTTGGTGAAAAAAGGCTTTTCCGTTCTTATGACGGGTCTGTCCTCCACCCCTGCTATGTTTATGACCACGCTGGATCTGAATACCGACGCGGCAGTACAGATCACTGCATCTCACCATCCCTGGAACCGCAACGGCTTGAAATTCTTCCTGCCTACGGGCGGTCTTGAGGGTGACGATATTAAAGAGATCCTTCTTTTGTGCCAGGATGAAAAGGAAGCAGCCGATGCCGCAGGCGGTAAGATCGAAGAAGTAAACTATATGGATACCTACGCTGACCGTCTCAAGAAACTGATTTCCGACGGTGTGGGCGGCGGTGAAAAGCCCTTGGCAGGCTTCCACGTAACCGTAGACGCGGGCAACGGCGCAGGCGGCTTCTACGTAGAAAAGGTTCTCGAGCCTCTGGGTGCAGACTGCACGGGTTCTGAATTCCTCGAGCCCGACGGTTCTTTCCCCAACCATATTCCCAACCCCGAAAACAAGACTGCAATGGAATTTGCCTGCAATGCCGTAAAGCGCGCAGGTGCGGACCTTGGTATTATTTTCGATACTGACGTAGACCGCGCAGGCTGTGTGGATTCCACCGGCCGTGAGATCAACCGTAACCGCTTGGTAGCACTTGCTTCCGTAATTGCTTTGCAGGGCAATGAGGGCGGCAGTGTCGTTACCGACTCCATCACCTCCGCAGGTCTGAAGACCTTTATCGAGGAGCACTTGGGCGGTAAGCACCTTCGCTTTAAGCGCGGTTATAAGAACGTAATCAATAAGGCGATTGAAATGAACAAGGCAGGAATCAATACTCCTCTTGCCATTGAAACCAGCGGACACGCTGCTCTCCGTGAAAACTACTTCCTGGATGACGGCGCTTACTTGGCAACCCGTATTCTTATTGAGGCGGCTAAGCTGAAGCGCGAGGGTAAGGACCTGACCGAGCTGATCGCGGCACTTCCTGAGCCCTTTGAATCCTATGAGCTTCGTTTTGACATTACCGAAAGTGATTTCCGTTCCTTCGGTGAAAAGCTTTTGGCTGATCTGGAAGCCTACGGCAAGGAAAACGGCTGGCAGGTTGCTGACGACAGCTACGAGGGCGTTCGCGTTTCCTTCCCTGAGGGAGAGGGTGACGGCTGGTTCCTCCTGCGTCTTTCCGTTCACGATCCCGTTATGCCTATGAACGTGGAATCCCAGATCGAGGGCGGTTCCAAAATCATTGCGAAAAAGCTCTATGACTTTTTAAGCGATAAGGCAGGTCTTGTAATCAGCTCTCTCGAGGAGTTTTTGAAATGACCAAGGAAAAGATCGACCGTATCAACGTTCTCGCCCGTAAGTCCAAGACCCCCGAGGGACTGACAGCCGAGGAAAAGGCGGAGCAGAAAGCCCTGCGTGACGAGTATATCGCGGATTTTCGCCGCAGTACTCTTGCCGCGCTGAGCAGAATTGATATTAAAAATGAGGATGGGTCTATCGAACCTCTCATTAAACAATAATGAAAAGCACCCGACCGAGTGTCGGGTGCTTTTTCTGTCGCTTATTTTGTCGCTTTTTGAAAAATGCGACCCAAAAACTTTAAACGGGAGGATGAGATTATTCCCCTTCGTCAAGGTACCGTTTTGTTTTTGCGGGAGGCAGATTGCCTCCCCTACGCAGGTCTGCGATGTCTTTTGTTCGTATGAAAGAGAAAATCCCCCAAAGACGGGGGATTTCTAGAACGACCAAATGATTTTGAAAAATAATAGCATAGAAAGGTAAAATTCGAATAACGGTGCAAATTGGATCAGAAATGCTTCAGCGTATTTTTGTTTCTTTCGAAATTGGATCGAGAAAATGATACTGAAGATACAAGAAAGCGGAATGATAACTAAAGAAAAAATCAAACCGATTTCCGCCCAAATAGCTACTCCCATAAACAATGGGACTAGACCGAAATAGCCTAAAGGAAACCAAAATACTGCATATAAAAGTGAAAGGATGACGTTACTGATTTTGCAGATCTTTTCCCATTTCGGATTCATATGATTCTCCTTTTCACCGGGAAAGTTTTTTCGGTTCCTTTTTTTCAAAAAAGGAACAAAGAAAGAACAGATTCTATGCCAAGCGTGATTTGAATTCCTCTACGGCTTCGTGGGCGGCTTTTTGGAGTACGGCAATTTTTTCCTCGGTCAGGGAAAGGTCTTCCCCATTGAGGGTGTAGGCGGGACGGAAAGGATTGCCCACACAGCTTTGTCCCGTAATGACCTCGAACCAAACGCAGGCATTCAGGTACTGACCGCCGCCGATATCACCGTCGTGGGTGAAGTCGTCCTTAAATTCCCCTTTGACCAATCGGGAACAAAGGGTGAAGTGATCCACCTCGGGAAACTGCGGCAAGGGCTTGGTAAACAGGGGTAGATCCCGAACCTTTTCCCAAGCATCTCCCGTGGGAATACCGCCTACGCCGTATTCCTCCATAATGCGGTGCATCACGCCCTGCTTTGCTTTGAAAATCTGGGTTCTCTGCTCACGGGTTTTCATTTCAAACGCCAGGTGATAGCCGATTTCATTTGCCCAAACCTGATGCCAGTAATAACGGGCATGGGGGAATTTATTCTGAATGTACTGATAAAGCTTTTCAAAATAAGGCTTTGCATTTCCCAAAGAGGTTTCCACGTCACCGGACGAAAAAGAACGGGCGTTGTTATCAAAGCTGATCAAATCCCAATTTTCTTTGGCAAGTGCCTGATTTAAGGAAACGTTTGCGTAAGTGCTGACTCCGTTTTTGTCCACCACGCGGTACTGATACTCCGCTTTGTTTTCTAAAAGCCAGTTATAATGCTTTTCCAAGGAGCATCCGCTGTAATAAGCAAGGCAAAGACGCACGTCCTCGTAGCCTGCGGCAGTAAGCAATCCGTACAGCTCGTCGGTAAAGTAGTAGCAGGTACTGTTGCTGACAAAAAATATTCTCAATTTTCCGTCCTCCTTGGGGTCTTCCCTTTTTTCCTCGGTCTTTGCTTCTGTTTTCTTGTTAACTTCTTCGCCGTCGGTCCGGCGCGTCTGACTGTTCTCCGTTTCCACGGTTAGCCCTGCAGAGCAAGATGCCAGGGGCAAGATACAGGCAAGAATCAGCAGCGACGACAAAATACGTTTCATAGGTTTTTCCTTTCTTTGTTCCTTTTTTGAAAAAAAGGAACCGAAAAAACTTAT
>JAZOSM010000101.1:0-2808 GCA_045657125.1 Eubacteriales bacterium | reverse complement strand
GTAGCAGACGGTCAGGCAATGGCTATTGTTGAGCAGGGAAGAGTGGTTGAATTTTCTGCAGAACCCGGAGAATTTACATACGATACCTCCACAGAACCTTCAATCTTTGCAGGAAGCCTTGGTGACAGCATTCTTGAAAGCTTCAAGACAATCGGTAAGCGTTTCACCTTTGGCGGTGATACAGGTAAGGACCAGAGAGTTTACTACTTTAATACCAAGGAAATTATGGGCAACAAGTTCGGGACCCCCAGCCCCATTATTTTTGGGGGAATGAGTAAGAATCTCGGCTTTAGCCGCACGGTGAACGTTCGTTGCAACGGCGTATATTCTTACGTGATTTCCAACCCCATGCTGTTTTACACCAAGGTTTGCGGAAACGTGGAATACGCATTTACTCGCGATCAGATTGACGAACAGATGAAAACGGAGTTTGTTTCCGCGCTTCAGCCCGCTTTCGGTGCTTTGGCGGAATTGGAGCTTCGTCCCGCGCAGATCCCTGCAAAGGTAAATGAGCTGAAACGCGCCATGAACGAAGCTTTGCAGAACGAATGGGTGGAGAGCCGCGGTATCAGTGTAGAAAAAATTGCTCTGAATCCCATTACCTTAAATCCCGAGGATATGCAGAAGATTCAGGAAATGGAAGATGCCGTTTCCATGGGATCCAACGCAGCTATGATGGCAGGTCGTATGACCACCGCTACCGCAAACTCTATGGAGACTGCGGCAGGAAATGATGCGGGCGCCATGACAGGCTTTTTGGGCATGGGTATGGCGGCAGGTGCTATGGGCGGCGGATTCAATCAGGCTCAGAACCTTTATCAGATGGGTCAACAGCAGAGGGCACAGCAGCCTGCGCCTGCAGCTCCCTCCGACGGATGGAAATGTGCTTGCGGTGCTACGGCAAACGGCAATTTCTGCCCCGAGTGCGGCGCGAAGAAGCCCGAGCCCGTTTCGAATAACTGGAAATGCGCTTGCGGCGCAGAGAACAACGGTAATTTCTGTTCCGAATGCGGTGCGAAAAAGCCTGAGAAAGCACCCGTATGCTGCCCCAAATGCGGTTGGAAGCCTGCCGATCCCTCGGCACCGTCCAAGTTCTGCTCTCAGTGCGGAACTCCTATGAATCACTAAAAAACAAAAAAGCAAGGAATTTTTCCTTGCTTTTTTTGCGCCCTTGTTTTTATCGCAAAAACAGATGCAGCAACGCTTCGTACAGTTTGCTTTGGTAGGGCTGATAGCGCATGGGAAGATCCAACCGGGTCTTTTTGTCAACGATGGATTTATAATGTGAAAAAGCATCAAATCCGTCTTTACCGTGATAGCCGCCCATACCGCTTTCCCCTGCACGGAATAGAAAAAAGAGAGGGGCGCATATCAGAGGGGGTGCGCAGAAGAAACCGACGGATCGGTAAAAAGTTGTCGTTTTGCATTGCAAAGGGGAAAAGTTTGTGTTACAATAATGCCGTATTACACATAGGAGAAATAAAATCAATGAAATTAGGTATTGTAGGACTTCCCAACGTAGGAAAAAGTACGCTTTTTAATGCTATGACCGGCGGCGGGGCGCAGGCGGCAAATTATCCCTTCTGCACCATTGACCCCAACGTGGGCATCGTGCCCGTTCCCGATAAGAGACTGGATAAGCTTGCCGAGATGTACGATCCCGACAAAATTACTCCCGCAGTGATCGAGTTCGTGGATATTGCAGGTCTCGTAAAGGGCGCCAGCCAGGGCGAAGGCTTGGGAAACAAGTTCCTTTCCCACATCCGTGAGGTGGATGCCATCGTACACGTGGTTCGCTGCTTTGAGGACGAGGACATCGTTCACGTAGACAAGGGCATTGATCCCGTTCGCGATGCGGATATTATCAATATGGAATTGATCCTTTCCGATATGGAAATTTTGGAGCGCAGATTGGATCGCGCCAAAAAGAAGCTGAAGGCAGACAAGTCCGCACAGGCGGAAATCGATCTGGTTGAAAAGCTGATGGCAAAGCTGGAGGAGGGCAAGAGCCCCCGCGGTTTGGATTTTGACGAAAATGAGCAGGCGCTTCTTGCAGAAATGCCCCTGCTTTCCATGAAGCCGCAGATTTTTGCCGCCAACGTATCCGAGGACGATATTGTGGCAGGGGACGATCTTGCCGCGCAGAACGCACATTTTGCCGCACTTTCTGCCTACGCCGCAGAAAGCGGAAACGGCATTATCCCCATTTGCGCCAAAATCGAGGCAGAGCTTGCAGAGCTTCCCCCCGAAGACAAGGCTTTGTTTTTGGAGGATCTTGGCATTGAGCACGCAGGTCTCGAGCGCCTTATTACCGCAGGCTACGAGCTTCTCGGTCTTATCAGTTACCTGACCGCAGGCAAGCCCGAGGTTCGTGCTTGGACCATTACCCGCGGCACCACCGCCCCCAAAGCGGCTGGAAAAATTCATTCCGATTTCGAACGCGGCTTCATCCGTGCCGAGGTCGTTGCTTACGAGGATCTCATCTCCTGCGGCTCCATGGCAACCGTTCGCGAAAAGGGTCTGCTCCGCTCCGAGGGGAAAGAGTACGTGATGGCAGACGGAGATGTGGTACTTTTTAGATTTAATGTTTAATTCTGCTTTATAGATTTGGCTGCGACGTCGTCAAACTACGGCAAACCGCTCGGTTATTTACGGGGGTAAACGCCCTCACGGTTTCCTTGTTTTCCTCGTCGACTCATTGACACCGTGATTCTTCCATCGCCGTTCGGCTCGGAACAATCGGGTGTCGGCTGACGAAAGCCATCGAAAACGATATAACATATCGTTTTCTCGCCTTCCGCCCCTACG
>JAZOSM010000100.1:0-14311 GCA_045657125.1 Eubacteriales bacterium | reverse complement strand
AACTTTCCTGCCGCTTTAAGAAAGAGGGAGTTGCAAAATTTTTGTTAGGTCAAATGCTTTTGAATTTCATCGGAAGACCCGACTTTATCTCCTACCGTTATACAGATGAAAAATGCCTTATGAGACGACTGGTTGCGTGGCTCGGAGGAGGTACTCTCGGTTGGACTTACAACTGCGAAAAAGACGTAGAAAAACACAAAGAAGCTTTCGATGGGTATATATTCGAAAATTTTCTCCCAAAGGTTCAATAAATTCCTGTTTTTCCCTTGACATCATTTTTTTCACATGTTAAAATTAGTCGATTGTTTAAACGACAACAAAAAAACAAAAGGAGATCAAAATTATGGCACTTGTAAACACCAAAGAAATGTTTGAAAAAGCCTACAACGGCGGTTACGCTATCGGCGCCTTCAACGTAAATAACATGGAGATCGTTCAGGCGATCACCGAGGCTTGCAAGGAAGAAAAGTCCCCCGTTATCCTGCAGGTTTCCAAGGGTGCTAGAGCTTACGCAAACCACACTTACCTCGTTAAGTTGGTTGAGGCTGCTATTCTGGAATGCCCCGAAATCCCGATCGCTCTTCACTTGGACCACGGTGACAGCTTTGAAACCTGTAAGTCCTGCATCGACGGCGGTTTCAGCTCCGTTATGATCGACGCTTCCTCCAAGTCTTTCGAGGAAAACATCGAGATCACCAAGAAAGTTGTTGAGTATGCACACGCTCACGGCGTAGTAGTAGAAGCAGAACTCGGTAGCCTTGCAGGTATCGAGGATGAAGTAAACGTTTCTGCTGAAGCAGCTTCCTACACCCGTCCCGAAGAAGTTGAAGAATTCGTATCCAGAACCGGTTGTGACTCTCTTGCAATCGCGATCGGTACCAGCCACGGCGCTTACAAGTTCACTCCCGAGCAGTGCACCGTAAACGAACAGGGCATCCTCGTTCCCCCTGCTCTCCGCTTTGACGTTCTCGAAGAAGTTACCAAGAGACTTCCCGGCTTCCCCATCGTTCTTCACGGTTCTTCCTCCGTTCCTCAGGACTACGTTAAGATGGTTAATGAGAACGGCGGTAAAATGCCCAACGCAATCGGTGTTCCCGAAGATCAGCTCCGCAAGGCAGCTTCTCTGTCCGTATGTAAGATCAACATCGACTCCGACCTGCGTCTTGCTATGACCGGTACCATCCGCAAGTTCTTCAACGATGAGCCCTCCAAGTTTGACCCCAGAGAATATCTCAAGCCCGCTAGAGCAAACATCAAAGAGATTGTTCGTCACAAGCTGATCAACGTTCTCGGTTGCGCAGGCAAGGCTGAATAATTTTGCACTAAAAAAACGCCGCAAATTGCGGCGTATTTTCTTTTCCGAATTGACATTTTTACACAACGAAGATAAAATAATTTTATTAAGCGAGGTGATCAAATGAAATATCAAGGATACGTTTACGACACAAACAACCGCCCCTTGGCAAACGTACTTGTCAGTGACGGAATGAACTCTACGTTAAGTGACGAAAACGGTGCTTTTTCATTGGATGGATGGGAAAAGGCATCTCTTATTTACTGCAACGTACTTACCATTTGCCACGACGATTGGTACATTCCCGTCAGCAAGAACATCAAAGATTACAGTTTTCACCTGTCACCCGCAACCGCTTCCCTTTCTGAGCATACTTTTCTGCACTTATCCGACACAGAAATAATGAACACCACCTGCGAGTGCTTTCTCCCCTTTGTTAAAGAGCAAGCAAAAAAATATCGGGCTGCTTTTTTGATGCATGGAGGGGATATTTGCGGAGAAGACGCTATGGTTCGTCACAAAGATGAAATGTCATTTCAAACGGTAGGGATCCCTATTCGCTATTCCATTGGAAACCACGACTTTTTGGATGGAGTATACGGCGAGAAACGTTATGAAGAACTATACGGACCGATTTGGTATTCTTTCGACGTCGGTAGCATTCACTACGTTGTTCTCAGCATTCCGAAAGGTTCAGGTTTCCCGACAGGATACAGCACGGAAGAACAGTATACTTGGCTTGAAAACAATTTAAAATACGCTCCCAAGGACAATAAAATTGTAATTTTTCGACACGACGGCTGTGGAGAGGGTAAGAATTTTGTTGTTGAACTGAACGCAAAAACCTATGATTTACCAAAAATGAACCTAATCGCTTGGATTCAAGGTCACGCGCATACAAATTTTGTTTTCAAAAACAACAATGTTTTGCACATTTGTTCCTCCCGCCCCGACTGCGGCGGTATAGACAACACTGCAGGAAGTATTCGTTTGTGTACCGTGAAAGGAACGGAGTTAACCACCAAACCTCTTTTTAACATTCCTCCCCACGACACTTCTTCCGATGCGATTTGGACCACAAAACTACCCGGAAACATTGACTTTGCTTCCCTGCTTGAAATTAACGGTGACTTGATTGCCGCAACCTGTGACGACGGTTATCCGAAGCACTGCGGAATCTATTGTCTTGATTCCGAAAGCGGCAATGTCAAATGGTTTACTCCCACGGAAAACAGTATCAAAAACGAAATTTCTACGGACGGAAATGCAATTTATGCCGAAGACTGCCAAGCAAATATTTATGCGATTTCGGCAAAAGACGGTTCGCTTTTATGGTCAAAAACTGCCGTCGATGCCCCTTTTCACACCCGCGGATGTGCCATTGTTGGCGGTGAAAAAGTCTTTGTTGGAACAGGTCGTCATCCCTTATTCCTCAACAAGTACACAGGAGAATTGCTTTTCAAAGGTGAAAAGGGCAAAAAAGGTGAACTTGCTCCCGCCAAAACCATCGTTAGCGAAGATGGAAAAACCGTATTTTTCAACGCACAGTGGCTCAAACTGTCTGCACTCGATACAGACACCGGCGAAATAAAATGGGAACGCTTTTCACAAAAAGATTCTCTTTCCAACCACGGCGCATTTTGGTATAGAACCAACACGCCTCTTTGTAACAACGGAAAACTTTACGCTTTCGGCTATAATCACGGAGCGATCGTCGATGCCGAAACAGGCGAAGAAATTCTCCACAAATCAATTCCTTTCAAGAACGAAGTTGTGGGCCAAGCGGTCATAGATGAGAACATTCTTTACTTGCCAACCGGCAAACAAGGAGTTGTTGCGCTGGATAAAAACACCTTGGAGGAAAAATGGAGATATCCTGTTGAAGGAGCACAGATCTATACCTGTTCCTACGCTGTAGGACAATCAAAAACCGTAGAATCCTCGCCCGTGATTCTCGGAGAGGAAATCGCGTTTGCAGCGAATGATGGCTTCGTTTATTTTTACGACAAAAAGAAACCCGAACTGCATGAAAAAGTAAAACTAGCTTTTGCAACTCTGACAAAACCCATTTTCAAAGAAAATTACTTCTTTGCTGCAAGTTTCGACGGAACTGTCGGAAAATATCCGATCCCTCATTTTGTTAAAAAGTAAACACTTGATCACATAACACCTTTGTATAAAAAAACACACCGGCAACAACCGGTGTGTTTTTTTACTGTCCAACGTAAAGTTCGGTAATATCTCTCTCTATCCAGCCTGAGGACTTAAAATCATTCCCCTCAAAAGCAACGCGGCGCCAGAGAGCCGCGGTCTCTTTCCCGTAGTTTTTTGCACTACTGATATGGCTCCAAGTGTGGGTGGTAGCGCCGCACTTTTTGGCGCAACCGAGAACAGAGGGCATTTTTAGTTCAAGAGTATGCCAGGTGGTCATCATAATACCGAAGAACCCCTGCTCTGCGATGGTATCGGCAAAAGCGGTATAATTTTCCACTTTATGCCATGGTGCACCCATTACATCAAAACCGGTGTCTTTCAGGCTCATCATAGTGGAGACGGGTGCTTCGCAGATCCTGTATTGCCAGTCTACCATAACGGTTTTGGGATGCAGACTTTTCTGAATGGATTCCACCTCGTCAGCAGGACAAGTAGCAGTTGCGCCGGGGTACTTATTCTGCTCCAGCATCATATCCATCCAAATCATTGGACGGCGACCTTCTTCCGCAACTTGTGTAGTCAGTCGATTCAGAAATGTCGGAAGCTGATTCTTTCTGGAGTATTCGTCGTGGGTGTAATTATAGGATTCATCACAGCCTACATGGATGTACTCACCGGGTCCGAAAACTTCGTACAACTCTTTGCGAATATTTTTGTGAAGGTGATTAACCTTTTCCGAATAAATGTTCCAATCCCATCCGTCGCCGGTAAACAGATGCTGTAACTTGGGGTTTTGGTCCAAAACAACGTGCTTACCGTGGCGGACACGGCAGCCGGAAGCGTGACCCAACTGGTTGAACATGGGGATGGGTTCCATTCCCAGCTCTCTTACTTCCTGAAGCATCGCCTTGGCTTCATCCTTGGTATATGCCATTGGCCAAGAAAGCTCTGGCAAACAGTCGTACTTCAGCATACCCCAAAATTCAACGACGATGTGGGAATACTGGCACAATCCGCAAAGACGGATCAGTTTCTTGATAAAATAGTCACCGCTGTCAGGGAAAACGCAGATATGAATCATTCTGTTTTCAAAACGGTAAGCGCTAGTTTCCTCGGTGTATGCCAAGACCATAGCCTCATCGGTATACTCGATTTTCATCAAAAGCACTATAAAGCCGCGCATCAAACCGCCGTGATCACGGCCGACAACAGCTGCACCGTTTTCGTCAATGCGAATGACCCACTCCTTCCCCTCGGGCAGAATGGGAAGTTTGGTTGTTCCAAGAACGAAGGTGTTAGCTTGACCATTGACAAGAGTCAAATCACCATCCCCCAAGCAAAAACTTTTCCAAAGTTTTTTAACGGTATTATTGTGCATTTTTTGATCAGCCAAAGCTGTAGCAGTGGCAGACAAGACCAAGTAGTTGTTCACTTATGATCACCTCTTTCATCATAAGCATATATCAACATCCCCGAAATTGCAACCCACAATTTAACACAAAAGGTGGATATTTCGTCCTTAAAAAAGGCCGGACGTTTGTCCGACCTTTTTTCATTAGTGATATTTCGGGAGATAATCTCCGTGTGCTTCGATCAAATCATCAACCATGGCCTTAATGGTATCAATATCCAATTCCGCAGCAGTATGAGGATCAAGCATCGCCGCTTGATAAATGTGCTCTTTCTTCTTGGTGCGAGCCGCTTCGATCGTAAGCAGTTGTACGTTGATATTGGTCATATTCATTGCCGCACACTGTACGGGAAGCGCACCGACAAAGCAAGGATTTACGCCCATTGCATTGATCATACAAGGAACTTCAACACACGCTTCTTCGGGCAGGTTTGTAATCAAATGTCCCTTATTCAAAACGTTTCCGCCGATTTGATACGGAACGTTTGTAACCACAGACTCCATAATTCTGGATGCGTATTCAACAGAGCGCACATATTCTTTGTTCTCGGCGTCAAGAAGATTGTGATACTCCTCTTTCCATTTTTCGATCTGATTTACGCAACGGCGCAGATATTCATTCAGAGGGATATTATAACGATCAATCAATTCGGGGTAGTTCTTTTTGATATAGAACGGATTATATTCTGCATTGTGCTCACTGGACTCGGTACAGTAATAGCCAAAATGATTGATATAATCCAGTCGAACCTTATCGTTAAAATCAGGATCAGCCATTTTTTCGGGGATTCGTTCGCGAATCAAAGGATAGAGGTCATTTCCATCGCGATCATAAAGCTCAAGAAGCCACGCCATATGGTTAATACCCGCAATTACCTCTCTCCTGCCCTCGATATATTCGTCAAGTCCAAGATTTTTCAAAAGTTTTTTCGAACAAGTTTGCACACTATGACAGAGGCCTACGGTGCGAACGTCCGTATATCTTTGAATATATCCGGAAACCATCGCCATCGGGTTGGTATAATTCATGAAAAGCGCGTTGGGACAAACTTCTTCCATTTCACGAGCAAATTCTTCCATGACGGGAATCGTTCGAAGCGCGCGCATAATTCCTCCGATGCCGAGGGTATCTCCAATGGTCTGCTGAAGTCCGTACTTTTGTGGAATTTCAAAGTCCGTCACCGTACAAGGCTTATACAAGCCAACGTTGATTGCATTAATGACAAAACTTGCGCCGCTCAAGGCATCCTTCCTTTGCTCGACACCAAGATAACACTCAATTTTTCCACTTGAGCCAATTGCCTTTTTCATCGCTTCGAGAATCTCTTTGCTCTCTTGCAAACGAACAGGATCAATGTCATAAAGCGAAAACGTGCTATTTGCCAAAACGGGACTAAGCATACAGTCGCCAATCACCTTTCGAACAAAAACCGTACTGCCTGCACCCATAAACGTAATTTTCATAAAAACACCTCCTTATGCGAAAATAATAACATTAAAAACTTAAAATTAGAATTGACATTTGTAGTTAAAACTTGTTAAAATGTGAGATAGGAGGCACAAATATGAGACACAGTGATTTAATACCAAACTTAAACTTACACGATTACAATCCGGTTGCTTTCGGATACGAATCCTGCTCACCAGGGCACTATTACGGTCCTGCGGTTCGTTCTTATTGGCTATTGCATTACGTTTCTTCCGGGAAAGGGATCTTTGTTCGTGAAGGCGAAACGCACATATTGAAAAAAGGTGATTTATTTATCATCCCGCCTTTTATAGAAACTTATTATGAAGCAGATCAAAACACGCCTTGGAACTATGTTTGGATCGGATTCACCACAAAAAATCCGCCTGCACCTTCCTTTGAAACGCCTGTCATTCATTGTCCCGAAGCCGCTACGTTATTTGAAGAAATGAAATTGTGCGGAAAAAAGAACAAAGGAAAAGCAGAATTTTTAGTTGCAAAATTGTGGGAATTGATATCTCTGCTTTCGGAAGAAACCGAAACGAAGCCTGACTATGTCGAGCAATCAATTCAGTACATGAAAAACGAATATATGAATTCCATCAGCATATCCGAACTTGCAAATAATCTGAGAATCGACCGCAGTTATTTTTCGAACATTTTCAAGGAGCAGATCGGGATATCTCCTATGAAATATCTTTCAAATCTTCGACTTTCAATTGCCGCGGAGCTTATGGTCAAGAACGATACTTCTCCCACAACCGCTGCATTATCTTGCGGCTATTCCGACATATATCACTTTTCCAAAGCCTTTAAAAAAGAGTTTGGCGTATCTCCTCGAAATTATATAGAGCAAAACAAAAAAACGACTCCGAAAAAGCAATCGAAGTCGTAACATTACAAGTTTTTTTGCATAGGCGTGGAAATCAATCCCTCTTTTTCATTTCTTTCTCCGCAAACCGAGTATCCAAAATGCTCGTAAAAAGAAACGGCAACGTCAGAAGAATTCAGCGAAATGGAATTTGTTTCGCATTTTGATTCCAAAAACAAAAGCATTTCCTTACCAATTCCTGATTTTTGCTTCAATGGCAGAACGTAAAGCATTAAAATGTGTTTTTTATCCTTTAAAGCACCGACGGCATACAATTTTTGATCTTCAAAATATCCAAAAAGTTGAACCGCACCGTCAAAGGTGTTGATAGAAAGGGAAACGGGTTCAACCAAATCACGGAAACGCTCCATTCCTGCCATAGAATGATTATTCTTCTCCGTCTCATAAAAAGTTTTCCAAAGAAGATCGGACGCATCTTTTAATTCCTCATATTCGATTTCGCGTATCATTTTCTCACTTCCTTTACCAATATGGTAACTGAAAAAGCTTTCTTTGTCAATCCACGGCAATTTTTTTTAAAAATCGCAAAAAAACTATTGCAAGCAACAAAAAAAGTAATTATAATGTAAACTAGTTTATTAATGAATCTTGGAGGAAAATCAATGAGTACAAACGTTCGTCCCGATACAATGGCAAGAATCACCACAAAAGAACTTGCCGATGCGTTTATTGCTGAGCAAGTCGCAGAAATTCAATCTCAAGTAGGTAATAAGAAGGTTCTGCTTGCACTTTCCGGTGGTGTAGACTCCTCCGTAGTTGCCGCCCTTTTGATCAAAGCAATCGGCAAACAGCTTGTTTGCGTTCACGTAAACCACGGCTTGATGAGAAAAGGTGAAAGCGAACAGGTTATCGAAGTTTTCGGCAAAGAACTTGATGCAAACTTGGTATACGTAAATGCAACCGACCGCTTCTTGTCCCTTTTGGAAAACGTTTCCGATCCCGAACAGAAGCGTAAGATTATCGGCGGCGAATTCATCAAGGTTTTCGACGAAGAAGCTGCAAAGCTTGAAGGCATTGATTTCTTGGCACAGGGCACCATTTATCCCGACATTTTGGAAAGCATCAAAGCGAAAGAAAGCGGCAAACCCGTTAAGAGCCATCACAACGTTGGCGGCTTGCCCGAAGATATGAAGATGGAGCTTGTTGAACCTATCAAACTTCTCTTCAAAGACGAAGTGCGCGTTGTTGGCGAAGCCTTGGGTCTTCCCCATGCGATGGTTTACCGTCAGCCCTTCCCCGGTCCCGGACTTGGTGTTCGTTGCCTCGGCGCGGTCACCCGTGACAGATTGGAAGCGCTCAGAGAAGCAGATGCAATTCTTCGCGAAGAATTTGACGTTTGCGGTCTTGCTGAAAAGGTTTGGCAGTACTTCATTTCCATTCCCGATATGAAGAGTGTAGGTGTACGCAACGATATGCGTTACGAAGGATGGCCTGCAATCATCCGCGCAGTCAATACCACCGACGCAATGACTGCCACCATCGAAGAAATCCCCTACCCCGTTCTTCACAAAATCACCCGGAGAATCACCTCCGTGGTGGAAGGTATCAACCGCGTCCTCTTTGATTTGACTCCCAAGCCCACCGGAACCATCGAGTGGGAATAATACCAAATGGCTAACAAGTGCCCGAAAACCCATGGAAACAAAGGGCGTTCGGGCATTTTATGTTTTGACGAAAATGCTTCTGCAACACTTTTGCAACACGCAAGGTGAAAAGCGTGAAAAGGAACAGTTGCAAGTGGTTATAGGGTGCTGAGAATACGATTTTACAAACTTTATTTTAGTTATAAAATTATTGGCCATTTTGTAATGTGTTAGGAGGATAATATGAAATGCAATAAATGCAATTCAGAAGTGACAAGCAATTTTTGTCCAAACTGTGGGACTGCAGTTTCTCTTAAAAAGCTAAAAGCAAAGGGAAAGCTTTTAGGTTTTCGCTCTAACAAGGTATGGAAAAAGATTCTTTCTATCTTGTATATGGTCTTTTGCTTGATTATGCTTTCAAGTTGTTTATCTGGTCGTCAAGGCAAAATCACCATGTACGATTACTGTATTGAGAAACTTTTTCAACTTGTCTTGTCCGTCGGTTTTTTAACACCATACATATTTTTATCTGATACAAAATTTAGACAGAAGTTGCTACTATTTAAGAGGTATAAAACTGGAGCTTCTGCTGGCGGAATGGCAATTGTGTTATTCGTTCTGATGATTACAATTGGTATTATCAACTCACAACACTCTGCGGAATATCAAGCAGACATGGCTAACCATACGGATGTAATAGTCAGCAGAATAGAAGCTACCTGTACTAAAAAAGGCGAGATTTCATATGCCTGTGACTATTGTGCACGAACAAAAACAGAAACTATTCCAGCTACAGGACATAATTATATAGAAACTTCTAAAACAGAAGCTACTTGCACCGATAAGGGAATTATACTTTCGAAATGTACCGCCTGCGGAGATGAAACAAAAAATGAATTAGCTGCATTAGGACACGATATGGTAGAAGTTTCTCGTGTTGAAGCAACAACCGATAAGGATGGGGAAATTGTATCAAGGTGCAAGCGGTGTGAACATACTACAACTGAAAAAATCAACAAAATTGAAGCTAATACAAACACAAAGCCCGAAAGTACAGAGGGAATAACATCTAACACCCAAACAGGTAACACAGGCGAGCAAACTGTAGCTACCGTGTTTGATAAAGTAATTAGCGATAAAGCTTTGATCAAAAATATTTGTGACGCTTTGTCTGCTATTGGTATTGACCACAGCAAAGTTTCTTCTGTCAAACAAGTGGATGATTGGGTAGCGGGAGAAAGATACAATTTTAGCTACAATGGAATAGGGTTATCAATTTACACCAACATGAACTCAACTGTTTACTCTATTACATTGGGAGTAGATACTCATGTATACTTGCAAGGATATGAGCCGTATAATATCAGCAACTACATTATTGATAGTTATACTCAATCATCGTTAAAGACAAATGCCATGAGTAAGGTGAAATCGCAGCTTAACTTCCCGTCTACTGCTGATTTCCCGTGGTTAGATTGGGCCTATGGTCGTGACCATGACCTTTATTCCGTATCAAGTTCTGTAAAAGCAAAAAATGCCTTTGGTGTAGAAGACGAAATTCCGTTTACCTTGATTTACTATATCAAGGACAATACATCAAAGCTTGTGTACTTTATTATTGACGGCTCTGTTGTTATAAACAATCTTGATAGTTATGCAAAACCCGAACGACAAGCGGTTTCTTCTGTTTCCTCTAACCAGCCAGGCACTACTACGGGCGAAATCACCTTGGTTTACGGTCAGCTTGGAAAGTACGGAAAAGAAGTAACATTGGACGGCGAAAAATACATCAACTTCCATGTTCCACAGGGCACATACACTGTAAAAAATAATGTAAAATGGTGTGTGCTTTATGTTGCGAAGGATGAATATTACAAAAATTCAGATGGTTGGATGGAAAACGAAGTCGTTGAAACTATAATCTTGGATTCCCAAGACAAGACAGTTGCGATTACCGTAGAGGAAGGTGAACATATTGAGTTGTCTTTACATGGTTCTGTAACTTTAGTTCCACAACAGTAATTTTTGTCACCCCACAACCACTCGACACCATTTCGCAGGCGATTTTGCAACTTTTTCTGCAACAAAAATTTGGATAAATAAAATAATGGGTAGAAAATCGGTGTAAAAATTGCCTTTTAGATATAATATGGGGCACAAATAAGCCAAAGAAGATTCCCGCAAAAGAGTGGGAATAATACTTATGAAATCGAGCAACCCGGACTATCCTACAAACACCGAACAAGGGCAAGAAAAGATATTCTAAGGAAACCCTAGACTAGATAAGAAATAAAGACCTTGCGACGCGCACTTTCAACGTGCTTCACGAGGTCTTTTTTGTTCTTCCATTGATCTTGGGTAACGCTTCTTGAATACGGGAGCGTTATACTGAGTTTATCGCACCAATAGGAATTGGTTATCGTCTGAACAGTACGTTTCAAAGTTATAAAGGACCAGTACTTGCTCAACACGGTTCCAAAGTTTTGCGGGAAGCGGTGTGGAACCAACGGCTGCAAGAAGAAAAATCGGCAAGAAATTCCGCAGGTAATAGAACACCTGACCTGATCTACGAAGCAATTACACCCCCAAAGAGTGTGTATTGTGCGAGTATAATTACCTGTGCAGAGGCGGTGCTAAATGCCAGAGTTATGCTTTATATACCACATATAAAAAAGCAGATCCAGCGTGTCCCCTATTAAATAAGAAAAACCAGAAAAATTATTCATTTATAAGATAGTTCTTTATCTTAACGTTCATAACTTGGCGTTTCATCAGAAGAAGTTCTGCAAAAAATGCAGAGCTTCTTTTGTTTTGAACGATAAAACAGTCAACCAATTTCATTTTGGAACATTAAAATTAAGAATTTTCTTCGGTTAATTACAAATATTTATTAAATCAAGCTCAAAAATTAATTTATTTTTGGTAACAAAGGAGAAAACTTGCTTAAATTATATTGTTTTTTTATTTTTCTCTTGAAATAATTTGAATTTTTTGGTAGAATAGCAAATATTATTTTAAATGATAAAATTTATGAATGAGAGGCAAAAACAATGGCAGAAAACTACAATCCTTACAAAAATGCGCAAGCGCAGTTCGACAAAGTTGCCGAAATGCTGAACTTGGACGACAGCACCAGAGCTCTCCTCCGTCAGCCCCAGCAGGAACTTCACTTCACCATCCCCGTAAAAATGGATGATGGCACCGTAAAGGTATTCAACGCATTCCGCGTTAAACATAACACCTCCAGAGGTCCCGCTAAGGGTGGTATCCGTTTCCATCCCCACGAAACCGCAGACACCGTTCGTGCTCTGTCTCTGTGGATGACTTGGAAATGTGCAGTTGTTGACATTCCTTTGGGCGGCGCAAAGGGCGGTATCATTTGTGATCCCCGTACCATGTCTTTGGGCGAACAGGAACGTCTTTGCCGCGGTTATATCCGTCAGTTGTGGACTCAGGTTGGTCCCACTTTGGACGTCCCTGCTCCCGACGTAATGACCAATGGTCAGCACATGATGTGGATGCTTGACGAGTATGAAACCATCACCGGTCAGCGTTACCCCGGAATGATCACCGGTAAGCCCGTTGGCTTGGGCGGTTCTCTCGGTCGTACCGAAGCTACCGGTTACGGTGTAATCTACTGTCTCCGCGAGTGCTTGAAGAACATGAATCTCCCCATTGAGTCCACCACCGCAAGCATTCAGGGATTTGGCAACGTAGCTGAATACGCTGCTCGTATGTACACTCAGCTTGGCGGTAAGCTTTTGACCGTTTCCTGCTGGAATGCTGCAGATAAGCAGGCATACACCTTCCGCAAGGCTGAAGGATGCAACGTTCAGGAACTCGCTGAAATCAAGGATTCCTTCGGCAGCATCGACAAGGAAAAAGCAATTGCTCTGGGTTACGAAGTTCTCCCCGGCGACGCTTGGCTGAGCCAGGATGTTGACATTCTGATCCCCGCAGCATTGGAAAACCAGATCACTCCCGCAGTATTTGGAAACATTTCCAAGCAGGTTAAGATTTTGTGCGAAGCTGCAAACGGTCCCACCACTCCCGACTGTGACGAGCTGATTCGCGAGAACGGCATTATGTTGATTCCTGACTTCCTCTGCAATGCAGGCGGTGTAACTTGCAGTTACTTCGAACAGGTACAGTGCAACATGAACTACTTCTGGACCAAGGAAGAAGTATTGGAGAAGCTTGAAAACGCCATGACCAAGGCATTCCAGGGTGTTTATGATCTGGCACAGGAGAAAGATCTCTATATGCGTGACGCAGCATACGTGATCTCTATCAACCGCGTTGTTAACGCCGTAAAGGCAAGAGGTTGGGTCTGATTCGGTTAACCTAACTTTGTAACATTTAATAATGCAAAACCTCGGGTTATTGCTTTGCAATTTCCCGAGGTTTTTTGTATACCGAAAACCACGCGACTATCGCGTGGTTTCGGTATACAAAAAAAGCCGACGGAGATTCCGTCGGCTTTTATCGTTTCAAATTTTAATTATTCCTGTTCGAGGGCCAAGGTTCTGGTAGTCAGATCACAAACCTCTGCAGGTCCGTAATACTGAATAGCACCGGGATAATTGTAGCAAGTTTCAACAGCCCACTCTGCTCTGCGCTCTTCGAAATACTTAAAGGGCTTGCCATCCAATTCTACAAGAGCCTTGCGAATAACGGGTTTATCTTCGCCGTTTCTTCTCTCGATGTTCATCATCTTGGTGATAGGCATACCGCCTGCAACCCATTCGTCAGCAGGCTTGGAGAGATTGGATACCTTGGAAAGATATCCGGTGTAGCCATACTGGATCAGCATAAATGCATTGTAACCCAAAGAATAGCAGTAATCTGCATCAAAGTTGGAGGGGAATGCACAACGTCCTTCGTAACCGAAGAAGTGGTGAATGGGAGAGAACTTACCATTATAGGTACCTGCCTTCTTTCTAGCGGCAAGGTTGTTCTTTACAAGCTCGGAGAACAGCTTTTCAGACTCGATCAGAGAAACCTGAACGTTTCCGTGAGGATCACGCTCCAAGAACAGCTGCTGCTGAATGCTTTCGGGAAGCAGTGCAAATACAGCCATAGATTGAGCAGTAAGACCATTCTCAATGAAGTTATATTTATCCTTCCAAGTGGGGAGAGCATTGAACTCAGCAGTCTTTTCACCTGCCAGCAGCTCGTTGATTTCAGCAATCAAAACGGAAAATTCGGGAACGAATTCAACGATACCCTCGGGAATAATGGCAACGCCGAAGTTCCATCCCTTCGCTGCGCGGTCTGCAACGGAATCTGCAATATAATCAGAAAGCTGAGCAAGAGACATTTTCTTTGCAGCAACTTCTTCGCCGATCAAGCAAACGTTGGGCTGAGTTTGCAAAGCGCACTCCAAAGCAACGTGAGAAGCAGAACGACCCATTACCTTAACAAAGTGCCAATACTTCTTTGCAGAATTTGCATCTCTGCCGATGTTACCGATCATTTCGCTATAGGTTTTGGTAGCGGTATCAAAACG
>JAZOSM010000099.1:0-33398 GCA_045657125.1 Eubacteriales bacterium | reverse complement strand
TACCTTTTTAGATATACCGTTTCGAAGTTTTTTGGAGGTTTGGAACCTTTTTTTCAAAAAAGGTTCCAAAAACAATCAAATCATGCTATAATTTTTTCAGTAAAATTCGGAGGATGCAAGCTGTTCGCAAAACAACCCCGCAAGGCTTGATATGATTCTACGAAGGAGCATTTATGAAAAAAGTTTTATCCATCCTGCTCGTCCTGATAACCCTGATTTCTCCCATTTCCCTATGGGGAAATGCCGCAGAGTATAACTATGAAGAACCGGTAGAGACCGATCGTTGGAAGGATCCTGAATTTTCCACCGATCACGCCTATTCCATTGCCCTTGTGGGAGACCCTCAGTTTATCAACGAGGGCGACGTTATTCAAGGCACGAAAAAAATGGAGCAGATCTTCGGATACATCGCCGATACGGCAGAAGAACGCAAGCTGGCGCACGTATTTGTTTTGGGTGATATTACCCATACCACCTATCGCAACGATTCAGACCTTGCCTTCGCCCACAATTCCAAACCCCATACAGCAGAGTGGGAAAATGCGCAAAAATCCATTCTGCAGCTGAGCAAAGCAGGAGTTTCCTATTCCCTTTGTCGCGGAAACCACGACGATTATATGATAGACGATTATTTCAATATCCCTGCATATACCGACCAGTTTCAAGGCGTAGGGGGCTTTTTCAGTGACTCCGAGAGCAAATATACGAGCAAACGGGAAAACAAAAACAAAGAAGGCTACGTATATTGGAGTGCCATCAGCGGCTACCACAAAGACTCCATCGTAAATTCCTACAAAACTGCTGAAATCTGCGGTACGAAATACCTTTTTATCACCGTGGATTTCAACCCTACTCACAACGTTATGAATTGGCTCGACTCCATTTTGGAGGAGTATTCCGATCACCGCGCCATCATCACAACCCACTCCTATATCGGTTCCCGTGGAACGCTTTTGAAAGAAAATGACGGCACAATGCACGATTTCGGTATCTCCCCCGAGCAAATGTGGAACCAATGCTTTAAGAATCATCCCAACATTTTAATGATTGCCTGCGGACACGTCGGCGCCACCAAGCCCGTATTCTCTGTCCGTCGCGGCTCAGAAGGCAACGTGGTTCGTGAAATTTTGGTTGACCCGCAAAAATACGACGTACACAGAGACACAGACGGAAGCCCCATCAGCGGTATTCAGGACACGGGATTGGTTCTCTATCTGAACTTTTCCGCAGACGGTAAAACCTTCACCTGCGACTACTACTCCACCCTTTTGAATAAAGAAATGGTGGGAATTGACAAAACCTACTCCCTTTACCCTTTCGGCAAAGAAACGGAAAAAGAACCCGCAACAAAGGCAGCCGTTGCCACCGCAAGCCCTTCCACCTACGCGCCCGTTCAGATGAGTGCCGCCAATCCCGTTTTAGTCATCGTTTTCGTCGCAGTTCCCGTAGCAGCAATTGCCATAGGCATTATGATTTTTTTCATCGGCAAACGAAAGAAAAAGTAACTACAACCAATCAGGAGATACTATTATGAATCGTAACTATATCCGTGTCAACGATTTTGCCCCAAAGGACGGAAAAACCACACTATACTGTAAAAAAGTCGGTGAAAAGAAATCCGACGGATTTGCACTGATTGAAAACGGTCAGATTTACGTAATTGACGCAGGTCGCGGTGACGACAAGGAAATGCATCGGTTTCTGTTGGAGCTTCGTGCAAAATGGCTGTCCCTTCAGGAGGACGATAGCCTTTTGGAAAACGACAACGCAAAGCTTGAAATCAGCATCATCGTCTCTCACCCTCACGCAGATCACATTGCCGCTTTCAAGCACATCGTCCCCGACTTCCGATTTTGCATCACTACCGTTTTCGCCCCCGCGCGTTCTTACCTGAGTCTGAACGTGCCCGGCGCTTTGGAAAAACTGACGGCGTTTGAGGACAGATTGGAGCTATATGAAAAAATGCTTCCCGTTTACCTCCATTCCTGCAGCGCCATCACCCGTCTCCCCTACGGCGAGAAATTCACTTTCACGCTCCCTGAAAGTAAGACCGTGCTGGACCTCTACCCCTCGCAGTTCGACTGGTCCGAGGATCGCCCCTCCGAGGCAGAAGGAATCCGCTTTCTGAAAAAATATCTGTCACCCACCTATAAAAATGACCCCGAGCACGGTTATTCCAACGGTGCCGCCAACGGAAACTCTCTCTGGGTCAAAATCACAAAAGGTGAGTCCGTTGTACTTATTACAGGGGATCAGCGTGATTCCGATGAAATGCTTGGCTCTATGATCCGATATTACGGTGAGGATCAGTTCCGCTGTGACGTTCTCAAGCTCCCCCATCACGGTGAAAAGAATTATTCTCCCTACCTGCTTTCCGTATCACAGCCCAAAAGTATGATCATCACCTGTTCCGAAGGCTACGATACCCCCGAAACCCAAGATCTTTGCGAAAAGATGGGCGACGTCTATTACCTGCGCGACGGAAATCTCTTTTTCGAGATCACTGAAAACTCCGTCACCCCCTACGGGATCTCCCCACGCAAACGGTAAAAGAAAAAACCTCGATGGATTCATCGAGGTTTTTCTTTTGCTTAAAAAAGTTACCGTTCCTCACGGAAATAGGGCAAGCCCAATGCCGCAGGAGGCTGATTCTCTTTCTTGCCGCGAATACTGATGATGATCAGTACCAAAACGGTAAAGACGTAAGGAATCATTTTCAGAAGGGCAATCATTTCAAGACCCATCTGAACACCCAAAAGCGTGGGAAGATAAGAGCTGGAAATATAAAGGGCACCGAATACGATAGAGCCGAGAATGGCAAAATCGGGCTTCCACAGGGTAAAGATAACCAAAGCCACCGCAAGCCAACCCATAGACTCAATTCGCAGATACGCCTCTTGAGAGCCGGAGTAGTCCATAATGTAAAACAGACCGCCCAGGGCTGCGATACCGCATCCCACACAGGTTGCCACGTACTTATAAAGGGTTACGTTGATACCAACTGCATCCGCGGCGGCAGGGTTTTCACCTACAGCGCGAAGATTCAGTCCCACGCGGGTACGCTTCAGAACAAAAGAAACCAAAAATGCAATTACAATGGCAAGGTATACCATACAGCCGCAATAGATGAAGCTGCTTCCCGCTTTAAAAGGATAGCGGAAATATTCCAATGCATACTGGCACTTGTTCCAGGAAACGTACATCATAACGTAGTTGGAAAGCGCCACGCCGAAGGTAGTCATAACAAGACCGGTTACGTTCTGATTGGAACGGAGGGAAATGGTCAAAAATCCGTAGATTCCTCCCATCAGAACACCTACTGCAAAACTTGCTAAAATGGCGATCATAACCACCAAAACGGGATGAATGTTCTTTCCTGCCATCATCTGCAAAGCAACACAGCCGCCTGCGCCACCCATACACATAATACCGGGAATACCAAGATTCAGATGTCCTGCCTTTTCCACCACGATCTCACCTACCGCACCGAACAGAAAGGTCATACCAACGGGGATCGCTGACAAAAGAAAGTCAAAAAATGCATTTCCCATTATTTTACCTCCTTTCCGCCCGCTTTGCGGAATTTGATTTGATAATTGATGAAAAATTCACAACCTACAATAAAGAACAAAATAATACCTACGATGATGCTGGGGAAGTCGGAACCGATACCGCTGGGAGCATCAGGACCCATACTGCGGGTCAGGAAGTTGTCCACACGGCCGCTGGAAAGAGCAGATACAAGCTGTGCCGCACCGCGATCCAGGAACGCGATAATAAACGCAGTACCAATCATTACGAGAGGATTAAACTTCGCAAGCCAGGAAACCATAATGGCAGTAAAGCCGCGTCCGCCTGCAGTATCCACCGTTACGGAGTGGTCGAAAACGGAAACGATGAGAAATCCTACCAAACCGCAAAGAAGACCCGACAGGATCAAAGTGCGCATGGTAACCTTTTTCACGTTGATACCGATGTAACGGGCGGTATTCTCGGATTCTCCCACTACGCTGATTTCATAGCCGTGCTTGCTGTAACGCAAATATATGTACATCAAAACGGCAACAGCAAGAACGATCACAACCAGGGTCAATTCGTCACCGTAGTTGTCCACAAAGGGAAACAGGTTCAAATGACCGAAATTCAACTCGCCCAAGGTATTGTCCTTCGGCTCCCAAATGGCAATCATAAATGCCGTGAGCTGAATGGCAATATAGTTCATCATCAGCGTAAACAGCGTCTCGTTGGAATTCCAAAGCGCCTTGAAAAAGGAGGGGATAAAGCCCCAAACGGCACCTGCCAAAAGGGCGGCACCAAGCATCATCAAAAGAAGGAGAGGCTCGGGAATTTTTCCGCCGAATTTTACAACGCACGCAATGGAAGCAAGAGCGCCTACCAAAACCTGACCCTCACCGCCGATGTTCCAGAATCGCATCAGAAATGCAGGGGTCAGCGCCAAAGCAACGCCCAACAGCAAGGCAAGCTCTTTTCCCATCTGCCACATACGACGTTCCGTACCAAAGGTACCGTCAACCATCGTAGAGATTAGCTTTGCAGGAGATACCCCTGCGAAAACCCAGGCAAAAAGAGAACAAAGCACGAAAGCGGCAAGAACAGCCAAAACACGGATCAACATACTTTTCCACAAAGGGATACGGTCGCGCTTCACAATATGAAACAAAGGTTCGCGAATACTCTTTCCGTTTTTCATACGTTCTCGCCTCCTTCCTTCTTTTTCGCCGCACGGTCAACCTTGGTCATCAAAAGACCGACTTCTTCCTTGGTCACTGTTCTACCGTCGCAAATACCCGTAATTTTACCTGCACAAATAACCATAATACGGTCGCAAAGCTCCAAAAGCACGTCCAAGTCCTCGCCTACGAAGACCACGGCAACGCCCTTTTGTTTTTGCTTGGTAAGCAAATTGTAAATGGTGTAGGAGGAGTTGATATCAAGTCCTCTTACAGGGTAAGCAGCCATCAGTACCGTGGGCGCAGAGGAGATCTCTCGTCCTACCAAAACCTTCTGTACGTTACCGCCCGAGAGACGGCGTACAGGAGTGGAAACACCGGGGGTGGCAACTTCCAGGCTGGTAATAATATCCTCTGCCAGCTTCTTGGGATTTTTGCGGTCCAGGAACAAGGATTTGCCCTTGCTGTAGCTGCGGAGCATCATATTAGCAACAATGTCCATATTGCCTACAAGACCCATACCCAGTCGGTCCTCGGGTACGAAGGAAAGACGCACGCCCAGATCACGAATCTGCAAAGGAGTTTTACCTCTCAGATCCTCTTTTTCGCCGGTCTTGGGATTCAAGTAATAAATTTCGCCGTTTTCAGGCTTGTGAAGACCTGCGATGGTCTCCAAAAGTTCTTTCTGTCCGCTGCCCGCAATACCCGCAATACCAAGGATCTCTCCTGCCTGCGCCGTAAAGGTAACGTCGTCCAGGAACTTTCTTCCGTCCTCATCGGACAAGGTCAGTCCACGCACCTCCAAACGGGGTACGGTATTCTCGGGCAAAGGTCTGTCGATGTTCAAATCAATCTTCTTGCCCACCATCATTTCCGTCAGAGCCGCTTCCGAGGTTTCCGCGGTTTCCACCGTGGCAATATGCTCACCCTTGCGTAAAATGGCAACACGGTCAGAAATGCTCATTACCTCGTGCAGTTTGTGGGTAATAATGAGAATGGACTTTCCGTCTTCGCGCATCTTGCGGAGCACCTGGAAAAGCTTATCCGTTTCCTGAGGGGTTAAAACCGCAGTCGGTTCGTCCAAAATCAAAATGTCAGCGCCGCGATACAGAACTTTCAAAATTTCAACAGTCTGCTTTTCGGAAACGCTCATTTCGTGGATCTTTTTTCTGGGGTCAATGTGGAAGCCGTAACGTTTACACAAATCAAATACTTTATCATTTACTGCCTTCAGGCTGTATTTCTTTCCGTCGTTTACGCCAAGGGTAATATTTTCAGCGGCAGTAAATACGTCAACCAACTTAAAATGCTGGTGGATCATACCGATCTTGTAGCGGAACGCATCCTTGGGAGAACGGATAACCGCCTCCTTGCCGTCCACGTAGATATGACCCTCATCGGGATAATAAATACCCGAAATCATGTTCATCAAAGTAGTCTTTCCGCAACCGTTTTCACCCAAGATCGCAAGGATCTCACCTTTATAAACAGTCAAATCCACCTTATTGTTGGCAATAACAGGTCCGAAAAATTTAGACACTCCGCGAAGCTCTAGGCTTATATTCTGATTCACTTCTTTTCCTCCGAAAGTTTGATGGAAGAAAAGGCGGAGCCGAGGCTCCGCCTTTTATTGCTTGTCTTCTGTTCTTAGAACTTTGCGTTCAAAAGGGTGATGCCGTCGATCTGGAGATCGAAGTAAGGAGCAGAACGATACTTGGACTCTTCAAATACCTTGCCGTCCTCGGAAACAACCTCGGTGTCGCCCTCGAATGCTTCGTCGGTGTCAACGTCTGCCAAGTAAGAGGTCAGAACACCCTTTTCAGTGGTGGTAGCGTTCTTGTTCTTGGTATCGTCAACGGTAACGGTGAAGGTATTGGTCTCGAATACCTTGCGGTTGATGCCAACCAGCTGAGCCTTGTAGGTATCGATGGTCTTCTGGGTATCCTTAGCAGCAGCCTTTTCGTTAACTGCGGTCAGAACAACAGAGCCGGTTTCAATGGTACCGGTGTAATCGGTGGGGATTTCGTTGCCCTTGCCTGCCATGGTCTTTTCGCAGATCAGCTTGAAGTAAGGAGTCCAGTCGATCTTGGAAGCCACGATAAAGGTGTTGGGACAAGCTTCAGCGTTGGAAACGTTGTAGGAGATGTTGGGAACGCCCTTTTCTTCACATACGGAGGGGGCGCCCATAGAGTCAGCGTGCTGAGAAATGAGAACGCAACCGTTCTGGATCAGAGCGTTTGCAGCGTTCTTTTCTTCGATTTCATCATACCAGGAACCGGTGAACTGTACTTCCATGGTAACTTCGGGAACGATTTCCTTTACGCCAAGGTAGAAAGAAGTGTAACCGGAAATAACTTCTGCATAGGTGAATGCACCAACGTAACCGATCTTGGGAACGATGGTCTCGTCAGCAGCCATCATTTCTTTCAGCTTCAGACCTGCAGCGATACCAACCAGGTATCTGCCTTCGTAGATGGAAGCGAAAGCGTTGTGGAAGTTGTCGAGTTTCTCGGTGTGAGCCATGGTACCGGTAGCGTGGCAGAACTGAACGTCCTTGAATTCCTTAGCAGCCTTGAGCATATAGGACTCATGACCGAAAGAGTTTGCAAATACAACGTTGCATCCCTCGTCTACGAGGTCAGCAGCAGCGTCGTAGCACTCGTTGCCTTCAGGAATGTTCTTCTTGAAGATAACCTGGTCTTCCTTCAAACCAAGTTCCTTTGCAGCCTTCTCAACTGCCTGGATAAAGTTCAGGTCGTAGGTAGATTTTTCGTCGTGCAGACAAATAACACCGAGCTTGAAATCACCGGCGTCTACCTTGCCGCCCTCGCCCTTGTTTTCCTTTTTCTCTTCGCAACCAACGAACAGGAAGCAGGAAAGGAGCATGATCACGGCCAGAATGACGGAAAGAATTCTTTTCATGTTTCTTTTCTCCTTAAAATGTTTTGTTATTCCGAGAGGTTTCCCCCTCAAAACACGAGTATATTTTAATATAAAAAAAACGATATGTCAACATTTTTCAAGAAATTACCAACCTCGATGCATTTCTTTTTTTATCTTGGATTTGCCGTCTTGAATTCTCTTTTTATTTGTGCTATGATGGTTTTCAGAGCGCAGTGAAAAGGAGCGAAAATTATGGCATTTTTTGAATTACACTATTTTTCCAAAGCCATCCGCACCGGCGTGACGGTAAACATAATCCTGCCCGAGGTGGATAAGAAATCCGAGGGATGCGGAAATACCGGCAAGCCTTTCAAAACCGTTTGGCTGTTCCACGGACTGAACGGAAATCAGAATTCCTGGATAGAAAACAGCGCCATTGAGCGTTATGCCCGTGAGCGCGGTCTGGCAGTGGTAATGCCCTGCGTGGATCGAAGCTGGTATACGGATACCGCCTACGGCGCAGGTTATTTCACCTTCGTTACCAAAGAGCTTCCCCTCGTGTGCCGCAGTTACTTGAAAGGAATGAGCGATAAGAGGGAAGATAATCTTGTCATCGGTCTTTCCATGGGCGGCTACGGTGCGCTCAAATGCGCCCTGACCTATCCCGAGCAATACGGAGCCGTGGCTTCCCTGTCCGGTGCGCTGGATATCACCCGCAAGGGCAGACCCTATAATCTTGAGGAATGGCGCGGCATTTTCGGTTTTCAGCTGAAGGATGCCTCGGAGCTTGAAAACACGCCTCACGATATTTTTTATCTTACCCGTGAAAACCAAAAGAATTCGCGCCCCTTCCCCAAAACCTATCTGTGGTGCGGTACCGAGGATACCCTCATTGACATCAACCGCAAATACCGCGACCTTTTAAGCGAATTTCAGATTCCCCATTGCTACGAGGAATCCTCGGGAACGCATAACTGGAAATACTGGGATGCGAAAATCACCGATGCGCTAAACTACCTTCTGGAAGAATAAGTTCCATCAAAAAACACGGCGAAAAGCAAATTGCTTTCGCCGTGTTTCGTTTTTTATTTATTTGTTTGCTTCGTCGTAGCAAACCTTGAGAAGTCGTACCATCTCTCCTGCAAATTCTTCACCGCAGCCTTCGTTGAATACACAAGTGTAAACCTCATAGCCGCCGTTTTTCCATGCAAGTGCAGAGGGAATGTAGCTGTAGGAGCCGTTGGTGTAACCGAACACAAAGGTCATCTTAAAGGGGGATGCCGCGCGAACCTCCTGTGCATTGGTATCAAACATCTCGTAAGGTGCACACACAAAGCCTACGTCACCGAAGGTAATTGCAGTAAAGGGAACGTCGCTGCTCTCGGAAGTAACTGCGTTTGCAACGGCACTTGCTTCATAGCGGGACTGGAAGCCGTATTTGGCAATCAGTTCTTTCTGTGCCGGGGAATCCTTCGTTGCGGCATTGACCTCTTTTGCCTGGGCAACTCTTTCTTCGGAGTAAGTACGGCGCTTCATATTATAATCGCTGTGTGCGATCTGCAAAGGGCCGGTTTCCATCTTTTCTTCAGAAGCAATTGCCTGCTTTGCCACGTCTACCAGGTGAGGGGTACCCAATACGAAGTTTGCATACTTTCTTTCACCGGAAATATTGGACTGGAAGTTCAGGTTTCCGGAAGCACCGTTGCAGTAGGAGAACAGGTACTGTCCGTCCTTTTCCATCGCTTCACGGAAGGTATGTACGAAGTCTGCGGAAATCTGATCGGGATAAAGACCGGATGCAGAGCCGTAGTGGGTCTGATAGTTGACCATAACCACGTCCTTCTTATCACCCTCGCGATCAAAGCGCAGTACACGCATTTCGGTATCTGCTTCCGTCTCGTGACGAACGATGGGAGAGTTTGTCTTGTCGGTCATGTGGATGCCTGCAAAAGTACCGTCTGCACGGATGTAGCGGCGAACGAAGGTAATGCCCTCGGTATGGCTCTTTCCGCTGTAAGCCTCAGCAGGAGTCAAATCACGAAGCGCCTCCTCGGTAAGCAGGGGAAGCTTCTTGTAGTAAACCTGACTTTTCCACTTGATAACGCTGGGATCGTCATAGTTGCAGTCTACTGCGGAGTGAGAGTGAGAAGAATTGATGTAAATATTTTCGAAGGGAATTTCGATGCCGTATTTTTTGGCAAGATCCTTGGTCAAATACTCTTTGGTTTTTTGGATCAGGGCAGCACCGATGTTACGCATATCAACGGTACAGATCAAAGCGATCTTTTCACCGTCAGACAATGCTACGCAGGTAATCTGCAGGGGGTCGTGTGCGCTCTTGGCATAGTCACCGCTGTAAGAAAGGGTGGGCCAGGAGATGGGAGTAATATCTTGGCGGGAGTAACCAACGGAAAATCCCTCGGGCAGAGTGATGGGGCCGGTTTCCTTTTCTTCGGTTTTCTGATCTTTCTCGGCAGTTTCTTTTGTTTCCGCTTGAGTGGAGGGCTCGGTGGCAAGACCTGACGAGCAGGATGCCAAAGAGAAAATCGTCACAAGCGCAAGCAAAAGTGCTAAAATTCGTTTCATAGCGTTCTCCTTTGTATCAAATAAGCATTTGGGATTAGTTCATTATAACACGACCGTTTCACCGAAAGCGTGAATATTTTGTAAAAAAAGACAGAGACCTTCGAAAGAAAATCTCTGTCCTTTTCATTTTTAGCGTTAAAAAATCTTAAAAGGCAAAATAGTGGTGGTATCATCGTCGCCGCCGGAAGAACTGCCGTTTTTGTAAGATATTATATTTGTAGATTTTGCCTGTTTTTTAATCGTTTTGGAAGCCGTAGCGTGCAAACACGTCGTCTACTTTGACAACAGTCTCGCTGTGGCGTGCCTCCTCTGCGGCAAAGCCGATAAGATGGTTCTTGACGGAAATATTGATATCCGCCGCGCGGAATCCGTCGTAAGTACCGGACATAAACTCGTACAATTCCTTGATAATGCCTTCGTCACCGCCGCCGTGACCGCCGTTGATGGTTTCGTCCACCTTCAGAGTAGGAACGGTCCAATGACCTCTGCCGTCGAAGGTATAAACCTTGATTTCCGTGTCGGACATATGCGCCATAATTTCGCCCTTGGTTCCGTAAATGCGGATATATCTGCCACCATAGTTGAAAGCGTTCATGGTCAAGGTTGCCGTAGCACCGCCGTCAAACTCCATATTTACTACCTGATGGTCCACCACGTCGTTATCAGACTGATAAACGCAGGTGCCGTAATTGGTGGTCTGCAAAGCGGTCATAATCTCCTCGGGGGTAGGATCGAAATTCTTCGCAATGCCGTTGGTGATAATTCTCTTTCTGGCAGAGCTTGCGGAACCGCAATAGTAACTGACACAGTTGTAAGGGCAGGTATCGCCTGCGGGACAGCCGCCGTCCACGCAACGCTTCGGCGCACCCTCGGGGGCATTTTCTTTACGGAAGTGAACAAGGCTTCCGAAAGAGCTGACTTTCTTGCAGGGCTTATCCAAAAGCCACTGAATCATATCCAGGTCGTGACAACACTTAGCAAGGAGCATAGGAGTGGATTTTGCTTCGTTGTGCCAATTTCCGCGAACGTAGCTGTGGCTGTAATGAATGTGTCCAACCGCCTCGGTCTGCTCCAGAGACATTACTTCACCGATCACGCCGTCCATCAAAAGCTGCTTGATCTTACCGAAAAAGGGCGTGTAGCGAAGCACGTGGCACACCAAAATTTTTACACCCTTTTCATCGGCGGCACGGGCAATATCCGCGCACTCCTGTGCCGTCTGTGCAACGGGCTTTTCCAAAAGCAGATCATACCCACGGTCAATGGCTGCCAAAGCGGGCTCGTAGTGCATATCGTCCACCAAAGCAATTACGCAAATATCTGCCATTTTCGGCTGAGACAAAATCTCCTCCCAGGAATTGTAAAGTCCGCTGTCCGGAATATGATGCATTTCCTGAATGGCTTTTCTTCTGCTTTCCGCAGGATCGGCAACTGCCACGATCTGATATTTATCCGGCATTTCCGCCATATGGGTAGCGTAACGAACGCCGCGGTTTCCTGCACCGAGCAAAACGACTTTCAAAGGCTTCATTTCTCTTATCTCCCAATTTCAAAAAAAAATATTGATTTGCATCTGTTTGCATTATATAATAAAAAACAAGGAAAAACAAGAGAAAATCTTGCTGTTTTTTAACACAATCTTGCTATTTGGGAGATGCCATGTCCACGTTCACTTACGAGATCCACAATATGAATGATCCCCTGATCCCCTTTCGTTTCCGCCCTCTCATGGACGTAACCTGCAGACAGTCCCTGCCGAACTGGCACGAGGAGCCCGAGATCCTCTACTGCTTTGAAGGCACGGGCAGCGTCCGATTGGGCGGCGAAGCAATTCCCTTTCAAAAGGGGGACGCGGTAATCGTAAATACCCGAACACCCCACTTTGTGGAAAGCGATCAGACGGTGCGTTACTGTTGTCTCATCGTAAAAAACAGTTTTCTCACCGAAAACGGAATCGACCCCACCGCCCTCCGATTCGAGACCCGCGTCCACACACCTGAAATGCAGTGTGCAATGGAGTCGGTTTGCCGCCGCTTTGCAGACTATACCCGCGAACGGTTCGACTCGGTTTTGCAAATCCGAAGCGCGGTGCTTTCCTTGTTTTGTCTGCTATGCCGAAAGCACGTCTGCACCTTGGAAAACGTCGAGAAAAATGATGAAAGTGTAAATCTTGCCCTGACCTATCTCCACAGTCATTGTCGGGAACGCATTACACTGGACGAAGTGGCGTCCTTCGTCGGAGTTAGTAAATTTCACCTGTCGCGGGAATTCAAGCGCTCCACGGGTCACTCCATTATGAATATGGTATTACTCCTGCGCCTTTATCAGGCAAAAGATCTGATCGAAACGGGCGTGCGCGTTTCGGATGCCGCCCGCAGCTGCGGTTTTTCCAACCTTTCCTACTTTTCCAGAAGTTTTCAAAAACAATTTCAAATCCTGCCTTCCACCCTTGGAAAAAAGAAGGAAAAAAACAAAACAAAGCCGTAAAATTTTTCAAATTTGTTCTTGTTTTTTTATTTTGACCGTGCTATACTGAAAAAAATTCCTCAAGGAGAATACAACAATGAAAAGACTCATTGCCCTTGCCCTTGCTCTGGTAACGATTTTCTCACTGGTCTCTTGTTCCTCCTCCCTTGCGACCGAGGCACAGACCACCGTCGAAGAAACCAAAACCCAAGCTGCCACAAAGCCTGCAGGAAACGACATCGATCCCGTCATTACGGAAACCGGCCCCATCACTCTGCCCGAAGGCTTTTCCGTGGGCTATTCCCGCATCGATATTACCCCCACTTCCTGGCCCACCCTGTTCTATAACGGCGAATATGCAAATTCTGCTCACGACCCCTTGCAATTTACCGTAGTAGCCCTCTCTGATGGTAAAACCGTTGCCCTGATCTGCTCGGTAGATATGCGCGGCATGAGCACGGCTTTGCACGAAAAAACCAAAGAACTTTTGGTGAAAACCGTAGAGAAAAATTCCGATTTCAAAATTCCCAAGGAAAACATTTTCATCAACAACTCTCACTCTCACTCCGCAGTAGACTGTAATATAGACGACCCCACCGTCACCAGATGGAAATCCCAGGTCTACTTTAAGAAGCTGTCTCTTGCAGGAGAAGCCGCCGTGCGCGACCTGACTCCCGCAGAAATTTACTCGGGCACCTCTCATACCAAGGACCTGACCTTCGTGCGCCGTTATTTCCGTGAAGACGGTGCTTTCACCAGTATTCACTACAAAGAAAGTTCTAGCGCACCCATCGTTCGTCACGAGTCTGAATCCGATACGGAAATGCGTACCATCCGCTTTACCCGTCAGGGCAAAAAGGACGTTTTGATGGTTAACTATCAGACCCACTACGGCTCTGCCGAAAGCATTTGGCCCGATCAGATTTCCGCTGACTTCGTACACCAGTTCCGTGAAAGAGCTGAAAAGGATCTGGATTGCTACTTCTCCTACATCGCAGGTGCAGGCGGAAACCTGGTATTCAACTCCCGTATCGCAGGCGAAAGAAAGTACACCACCATCGTAGAAGGCTCCGTTCACATGCTTGACGTTGCCAAAGAAGCAATTGCCTCCGAAGAAAAAATTTCCTCCGGCACCATTCAGGTAGCCGCCAGCGAATACAAAGCGCTCCACAATCACGATTACGATCAGGACACCATCAACAAGGCGCGCAGCATTGCCGATGCAGGAGCCCGTACCGCCGAACAGCAGAAGCTCATCAACCAATACGGCTTCCACTCCCGCTATCAGGCATCGGGTATTATCAACGGCATAAGCGCCGAATACACTATGGTTCCCTTTGTAGCCATCACCTGCGGTGATCTGGCTTTCTGTGCATTCCCCTACGAAATGTGGGATACCAACGGCAAGGAATGCCGTGAGGATTCTCCCTTTAAAACCACCGTCGTTTCTTCTCTCACCAACGGCTCCGTAGGTTACATCCCCGCCGCACACGCATTCCCTAACGGCGGTTACGAGGTTTATTCCTGCCGCTTCCGTCCCGGTTGCGGTGAAGAATTCGTTGCCGAAATGGTTCGTCTTTTGAACGAGTGCAAGAATAAAGGTTAATCCCCCCGATACAAAAAAGTAAAATGCTATGGAAATTTTCGTTTCCATAGCATTTTTTTAATCCAAAAATTTCAAAATGGCATCCATCTGCTGTTTCGCCATTTCATAGCCCATGCGATGTGCCGCGCAAAGCTTCTCGGGATCTTTTTCGATGCGTCCCACGGGAAGCTTCTCGGAAGGTGCCAAAACGTAGGCTTTTCCCTCTTTCTCTTTTTGGAAAATCTCCTCCCTTTGGGCATTGTAGCGCAGGTGTCTGTCCTCCATACAGCGGTAGATCCCGCCCTTTTTTCCATAGCGCAGGGCAACGGCGCCCAAGGCGGAAGCCTTCTGTTTTTGATAATTTCTTGGTTGGGTCAGAATTACGAGATTTTTTTCAAAGCCCTGCCCTTCCATAAATTCCAAGGGGATCGAATCTGCCAAGCCTCCGTCCAAATATTCCTCCCCGTCGATCCGCACCTTACGGGATACCAAGGGCATGGATGCCGAGGCACAGAAAATATCCATCACCCGCGCTCTGCGCTCATCACAAAGGAAAGCCCGCGCCTGCCCCGTTTTCACGTTGGTACACATAACCCAAAAGGGTGTCTCGTCCTTCTCCCAGGTCTCCCAATCAAAGGGATCCAGTTCCCCGGGCAGTCTTTCGTAGCAAAACTTTCTGCCGTACAAATCACCCGTAAACAAAAGAGAACGAAAACTGCAGTAACGGGGATCTCGGCAAAAGCGCGTGTTGTAGCGAAGCACTCTTCCCTTTTGGCGGGATTTGAAATTACAGCCGAAGGCAGCACCCGCACTGACCCCGACGATCCCGTCAAAGCGCACCTTTTCCTCCAGCAAAGCATCCAGCACCCCTGCGGTAAAAAGTCCCCGCATGGCACCGCCTTCCAAAACAAGTCCTGTTTTCATTCTCCATCTCCTCGATCAAACTTTTATCATTCTAACAAAAATCCATTCTTTTGACAAGAATTTCCGCAAATTCTCTCTGAGAAAGAATGACAAAGCGTGAAAAGGTCTTGACGAACTGAATAAAAGAAGATAAAATATAGAAAACTAAAATGCAAGTGGAGGTTTATTATGAGCGAAAAAGAATTGGAATTGGAAGAACTCGAGCCCGATCGCGTAACTCTTACCGACGAAGAAGGCGTTGAAAGAGACTTTGATATCATCAGCACTCTGGAATTGGATGGAAACGAGTATTTTGCTCTTGTTGCCGTTGACGGTGACGAGGACGAATACATCATTCTCAAGGTTGTTGAGGAGAACGGGGAAGAAGTTCTCATCACCATCGACGACGATGAGGAATTTGATCGCGTTGCCGATGCTTTCGACAACGAAATGATGGAAGAAATCGATCTGGACGAAACCGGCAAACAGTAATTTTTGCAAGACTTTTGCCTGCCCCTCTCGTGATGAAGACGACACGAAACCTACGATATGAAATTGGAGCCCGGCTTCTCAAAACGGCTGCAGACCTCCCTGCCTTTGGCAAGGACGTTGGGAGCACATAAGTTCGAGAGAGGGCACCGCCCCTGGCTAAGTGGGGTTTTCATTCTTCTTCACACGGCTGCGGCGGGATTTTAAAAAAACGTCTGTTGGGAGAAGCTTTACAAAGCTTCTCCCTTCTTTTTGCCCGTTTGCTCCCCGCACAAAATCCCCCGCCAAGCACTTGCAAAATTCCCCCTCCTATGGTAAAGCTGTATTATCCCTTATCAAAACAATCAGGAGAAGCACTACGGGAAAGATCCTCTTATCTCTTTTTTCGCAGGAATGATGGTCCTGCTGTTCCACGTAAACTTCCCCGAATCTTATCCCTTAAAATAGGATCGAAAAAGTAAAGGCGGATTTGAATCGGCATTTGATTTTGTTTTTCAAAAGACCAGACTTTTTTCCTCAAGGAAAATGCTTCTCGTCCTTGACTTTTTCCACTGAGAGTGCTACCATAAGAGCAATCTTTTTATGAGAGGAGATCTCAATGAAAAAAATCACATTGATTTTTTTGGCTTTTTGCCTTTTGCTCTGCTGCGGATGCAGTTCTTCCTTGCCTGCCGAGGAAAAAACCACTGAAGAAAAAACGGCTGAAACCGTCGCCGATTCCAAGAAAGATGAAAACGGTCTTTTGGACGTCAGCGGTATCAAGCCCGTGTTTTACAATGAAAAATGGGATGGAAAAACCCTGAAGGTTCTTTCCATCGGAAACAGTTTTGCCCGCAATGCCACCAAGCACTTGTACTACATTGCAAAGCACGAGGGCATCGAGGAAATCACCTTGGGTGTGCTCGGTATCGGCGGCTGCTCCATTCAGAGCCATTATGACAACGCTATGAGCAACGCCCCCCTTTACACTTATTACAAGAACACCGACGGCACTTGGAGCGAAACTCCCGAAACTACCATGCTTCAGGGACTTTTGGACGAGGATTGGGACGTAATCACCCTGACCTCCACCCCGGGCCAAGAGGGAATCCCATCCTATTATGAAGGCTGTCTGGACGGCTTGATCTCCTATCTGAGAAAAAACAAGACCAATCCCGACGCTCCCATCGGCTATCATATGTCCTGGGCATATCCCGACAATTCTCCCTCCTCGGGACTTTCCAAGCAGGGCGGTACCAACAAAAAAATGTATGCCATGATTACCGATACCACCCAAAACCACATTATGACAAAATACGATATAGATTTTCTGCTTCCTACGGGCACTGCCATTCAAAACACGCGCAGTACCTTGGGTGAGGTATTCTTCCTGGCAGACGGTTACCATCTGAACACCGCAGGGGAATACGCGGCAGGCTATATGTTCTTCGCTTCCCTGACGGGCAAGCCCCTGACCGAGCTGAAATTCCGCATCAACGCCGTCACCGACAAAAGCCGCGTGGTCATTGCAAAAGCAGTGAATGCCGCCTTGGAAAAGCCCTTTGAGACCTCCGATATCAATTAAATAACAAAAAGGTTTTCCATCTTGCCCAATACAACAAAAATCATTATAATTACCTGTACAAAAATTCCCATTTTGCACACAACATTTTAAAGGAGATTGGATATGAAAAAAGTACTCGCTTTTATTTTAGCAATTTTAATGTGTTTGCCCCTATGCGCTTGTTTTTCCGAAAAGAAAAACGAAGTTCCCTCCGCCACGGGCGAAGTAAAGAGTGAAGAAAAGCAAGAAGCCAAAACGGTTTTGGAAACCGCAAACGCTCGTATCGACGGAATTTATCTGGACGATTCCTACGTTGATTCCTCCAACAGCGCACTGACGATGATGTATCTGTTCATCACCTTGAAATCAACGGATAAAAACTTGAAGTACGACTGCAAATATACCAAAATCAACATCGGCAGCAACACCTACGAAACCGATTTTTACAAGGGCATCTGTACCTATATGCCGAATTTCTACTACTCCTCTTTCATTAAGGATCTTTACGTGGGCAACGAAGTAAAGATCGCCTTGACCGCAAAAGTGGCAAAGGGTGAATTTGATTCTGCCAAAGATATCACCTTGACCGATTCGGAAATGCCCTTCTCCGAACTGAAATTCACCACCGCGGAAGCAGTTCATTGCGCAAATCCCGCCGAAATCGGAAAACTCGCTGATGCTGAAGGCTGTGCCGACGTTTTGAAAAAGCAGGAGCCTGCCGATGCCGCACAGACCCAAAAAGTTCGCAAAGCGCTCAACGGCTATTACTTCACTTTCTACGTTTCCGTAGGAACCAAAATTCAAACCTACAAATTGGAGTTTTCTTCCCCCGATAAATTCAAACTGACCACGCCCCTTTTGAGCAATTCCGGTACCTACACCGTAAAGAACGGTTTCGTTTCCCTTTGCTACACCACAAATCCAGACAATCCCATTGATGTTGCTTACGAATTTAGTGACAACGGACAAATCAATCTCTACTGCTCGGAAGCATTTAATATTTACGAATAAACCCTATTTGCATAAAAAATCCCTCTGCCGCTTGGCAGAGGGATTTTCTGTTATAAAAATGCATTTATTTTTCGGAACGGTTCTTTTTTCCGTAAACGATTTTTCCGTATTGTGGCAGAGCAGGTAAAATATCCTCCGCCAGCAACGAAACGGGGGCACACGCCCACGGATGGCAAAGGCTGGTATTCCATTTCTGTTCCTTGCCCCAAGCCTCAAAGCAAGTGGTTGCTCCTTCCCGCACCATATTGTACCAGGAATGCTCCGTGCGGTTTATAATGAGACCATAGGCATCCTCGTAATATCCCATTTTGCAAAGAGCTTTCAAAACGAAATACGCCATATAGACACCGCAGGCAAGACCTTTTTCCTCCACAAGTTTTCGAATGCAGGGCGCATTTTCGGGACGGTGAATCCCGTAAAAGGCAGGAATTACGTTGGCGTGGAGAGAAGTATGCTCACTTTGCTCACTGTCTGTGAACAGATGGGTCTTTTCATCGTAAAAAGCGCGGTGAAACGCTTCCTTCAAGGCTTCGCCCTGTTTTTCATAAGGCACTCCCAAAATTTCGGCAATTTCTTCCGTTTGCAAAACACAGCCTACGTAAAAAGCGTTGAGCACGTTGTGGGGAGGGCTGTCCTTGGGCAAAACAGACTCTAAGGGGTAGTCGTAGCCGTCCCGCAAATTCTGCGGCCAATCCACCAAATTCCACTTATCCCAAACGCCTTGCAAAAGCCCGTCGGAGCGTTGAAACTGACGAAAATGCTCAAGAATCCCGAGACAGGTTTGGTAACAGCGGGAAAGCATTTCGCGAGAACCCGTATAACGGTAATGGCGCAGGGCGAGAATGGGAAACTGCAGAGAATAGTCGGCAATCTCCTGCATCAAAGAGCCCGGCGTTACCGCCATCAGTCCTTTACAAATAAAGGCGGACTGCATTTGATTTTCCAAAGCTTTTTCAAACAGGGAAATATCCCCCGTCAAAATCAGGTGGGCGGCGCTGGTCACCGTAAGATCTCCTGCATACTGCCCCTTTTCACGGGAAGGACAGTCTACGAAAACCTCTTGCGCGCCGTACTTTACACCGTTTTTACAAATTCGCCAAACCTCTCGAAGCACCTCGTCGTCGCTTTCCAGAGTGCAGTAATCGTCGTCAAAGGGATGGTGGCGCACCACCGCTTCCAAAGATAGAATCTCTACCCCCTCGTCGGGAATCAGCGTCACGTAGCGAAAGGCGCGATAGTCGTACTGCTCCAAACGGTTTTCCCCGTCTGCAAGGGTCCACCACTCCTCGTAGTGACAGGCACAGCGGGTTTGAAAGCGGGTTTTCTCAGGGGAATCGTCCGTTTCCTCACCGCAAAGAATGCGAATGCGAGATCCGCTTTTTCCTTTTGCCGAAATTTTCAAAGCGGCGGTCACTTCCTGACCGAAGTCGTAAAAAACGCCCCGTTCCAAATTTTCCCGGGAAACGGGCTTTGCACCATACACCTGCAGGTTTTTCACGGGGACGGGAGCAAAAACGTGATCCGTCTCCCGACAAACGGCGGGTTCAAAAGCGCCGCAAGAAATACGGCTGTCGTAATTTTCCGCAAACATAGTTTTATGTCCGATGGTGTGGGTCACGATCCAGGCAGGATTTGCGGCGCAGGACCAAGAATCATCCGTGCAGAAAATCGATTCCTTTTCATCCCAAAGCTCGGCAATAAGCCCCATACGGCAATCACCGCTGTTGTAGGCACGGTTGATCAGACCTTGATAATACAGATCCACCAAAAATTCGTTGTCGCCCTCCAAGAGAAAGTCGGTGACGTCGATCTCGTTCCAATTATAGGAAAAAAAGTATCCTTGGCAAGGACCTTGGCAAACGAATTTTCCGTTGATGGAAAGCTTGTAGTAATCGTCTGCGGTAATACGTAACCGATACCGTCCCTCTTTGGAACGCAGATTCAGATGACCCTTCATCCAAAAATGACGGTGCTGCAACGATTCGGGCAAAGGGATTTTTCTTTTGTCAAGCTGCTTGTGAAAAAGATCCACGGGAGAAAGCGTTGCAAATTCCGCAGGGCAAATCCACCTTGCACGAAAAAAAACGTTTTTCATTTATGCATCCTCTTTGATGGTACTGAACAGCAGACACGCACCCAAAATCAAAACGATACCGATGAAAGCGGGAACGGTAAGCTTTTCCGTCTCGGGGAACAGGGTCACCGCGTAAATAGTGGCAGACATAGGCTCGATTACGCCCAGCGCCGCGGCAGTTCCCACAGGCACGTATTTCAAAGAAAGGGAAAACAAAAGATACGGAATTACACAGGTCACAAGACCGATCCCGATCAGCAAAGGAATCGTCACCGCAGGCTTTTGGGCAACGCAAGGAAGATACGTGGGAAAATCAATAAAGAAAAGTCCGATGGCGCCCATAATCATAAAGTGATAGAGGGTGGCGGAAAGAGAATGGTATCCGCGAAGGACCTCCTCTTTGGCAATGATGCTGTAAATACTGTAGGAAAGTCCCGCGCCAAGCCCCAACACAACACCCAAAAACTGAAAATTCAGATCGCCCGATGCAATGCCGGAGACAAGCATACACCCAATCAGCATTACGACCATACCGAAGAATTTTTTCATTGTCAGTTTTTCGTGGAAAAAGATCACGGAAAACGCCATAACAAAAGCAGGAGACGTATTCAAAAGAACGGATGCGGTTGCCGTGGAGGAATGTCCCATGGCGGAATAATACAGCGCCGCCGTACAAAATACGGTTGCACCGCCGCAGGCAAACAAAGCCAGCTGACGGCCGTTGATGCAAAAGAGCTTCTTGTTATAAATCAAAACGTAAATGGCAATGGCAATGCCCGATACAATGCCGCGGGTAGCGGTTAACTGCAAAGGGGAAAAGCCCATAGGGCGAAGCAAATTGGAAAAAATTCCCGAGGAACCCCACATCAGTCCTGCCAGGATGCAAAAAATAACGGCTCTTTTTTTCATACGTTTTCCTTTTTCTCCCGACACAATTTCAAAAAGTATTCAAATATGGGTGCGCCGTCGCAGGCATCGGGTCTTTTCATTTTGTAGCACATTTTTTCGGGATGCCATTGCACCGCGAAAACAGGTAAACTTTCGTGAACGAAGGCTTCGATCAGATCCCCCGAAAAAGCAGTGGGAACCAGCCCTTTTCCCAAGGTTTTGATCCCTTGGTGGTGACAGCTGTTTACAAAAAAGCTCTCGCCGTAGGTTTTGTGCAAGAAAGAATTTTCCGCAGAACAAACCTGATGCACGGGGTAATGCTCCAACGAACCGCGGTGTATCGACACGCTGTCCAAATGCTGAATCAAATCACCGCCGAAATATGCATTGAGCAATTGAAAGCCGCGGCATATACCCAAAACAGGCTTTCCCGTTTTGAGAAATTCGGTAAGATACGCCCACTCCGCATCGTCACGGGGGCGGTCGATGTCCACGCTTCCGCAAAGTTCCTGCCCGTAAAAGGAAGGATCCAAGTCGTTCCCTCCGCAAAGAATCAATCCGTCGTAATCCAGATCAAGTTCGGGAATATAGGAAGCAACGGGCTTTCCGCCCGCACTCTCCACGGCCTGAAGATAATGTTCCTTGTTGGTGTTGACACACAGTAAAATTTTCATGGTTTCTCCTAAAATCAAACTCTCTCTGCAAAGAGAACTTTCCCGTAAAGATCTGCGGGGAAAAAACACGGCTTTCGCCACGGTATCCGCAAGATCACGGAAAATACATTTTCATTTTACCGAAAGCCTTCTTTTCTGTCAATGAAAATTTTGCCGAAAAACTCTCCTTTTTCCTTGCTTTTTCCAAAGGACGGGGGTATAATGACTTTTGAATAAAGCAGGGATTTTTTCGCGATCAAAAAAAACAAAAATGCTCTACGCAAGGAAAAATTATGAAAAAACTTGTTGCCCTTTTACTCCTTTTTGCCACCCTGTCCCCCTTGTGCGCCTGCTCCTCGGAACTGAAAGCAGAAACGTCTGCGGAAACGAAAGTGCAAACCGAGGAAAAAAAGCCGATCAAGCTTCTGTCGGTTCCCACTCCCATGACGTGGAAGGAGATTGATGCCATCCCCGTAGCCACCGCCGATATGACAAGCGATCAACTGCGGAAAATCTGCGTGGACTATTTTCGACTGCAGGCCTCTTTCCAATGGACGCCCAATCAGAATTTTGAATACGTGATCCGCTCCAGTGACTCCGTCCGAAAATTTCAGTCGGGCAAGTTCTACGGCGGTATCCCCTACGTGACCAGCTCCAAGGGAGGCGGAAACCTCTATCTCTGGATGGAATATTACGATGAAAAAACGGGTGTTTTGGATCTGACCCGCCTTGCGGGACAGGATCTGATGGACCTTTTGGGAAACCATTGCGCCCACGGTGCCTTTTGGGGGTGGAGCCGCGTGGTCAATTCCGCCAAGATCCGCGGAACCCGTACCTATACGCAGAAAAACGGTTGTATCACCGTAGGCCCTTACACCTACGATCCCAATTTGGAGGAATTTTCCACCAGCGATCCCGCATTGGGTTCCGATAAAGTATGCACGAAAAACGGCGAGCAGGTAATGTATCAGTCTTACGCCAAACTTCTTCCTGCCGACGGCATCAACGCTACCCACGTGAACAACTGGCACGTCCGTATGATCTCTCAGGCAGCACACGTGGAATACGAAGCCGACGGAACCATCGACGGCAAAAAGTCCTACGTTCTCTGCATCGAGCAAGCCTCGAGTCCAAAGGAATACACCGCGCCCGACGGAACAAAGCTTTCCATTATGAGCGGCGTTGACAAAAAATACACCTTCGAACAGCTTTACAAGACGGGCTATATCCCCTTTTCCTTTGCCGAATTTCACGGGGAAGACCCCGTGGAAAAAAGCGAGGTTTCCATTGATCTTACCGACCGCACCGTTACCGCACAGCAATTGAAAGAGGCAACGGTCTTCTCCAATTACGCCATTTCCCACGTAACCGTTCAGGCGGTAAATGAAAAGGGCGAGGTACTTCACCGCTATGTAAAAAAATTCATCCCCGACCATCAGGGAGGAAACGGAATCATCTGCACCGCAATGCCTCTGGAAAAGGCAGTGCTCCCCGCCACCCTGAACCGCTTTGCAAATAAAAGCGACGTAAAGATCCGCATTCTCTGCCGCATCAGCACGGGCGAAGAATTGGTCGCTTTCGAGGGATCTTTAACCAAGTAAATCCAAGCCAAATTTTAAAATATATTCTCGTATGATTCTTTCCCCGCGAAAGAACAGAAAGGAGCCCTATGAAATTTCAAACACTCCTCGACAAAGGCTACGTGTTCCCCGAAGGATTCTCCGTTGGATCTGCTCGCGCCGAACTCAATCCCCCTTTGGGAATCAGCCTTGCGGGACACGGAATGAAAAACGCAATCGAGGCAAGACACAGCACCGTAAACTGGGACGAGCTGATGCTCTGCCTGAATATTTATTGTGACGGAGAAAATCTGGCTTTGATGTTCACCTATGACTCCTGTCAGTTCGGTGAATCCGTGGCAAAGCCCCTGTTCCGTCTGATCGAAGAAACCTACGGAATCCCCGAAGAAAACGTCGTGTTCAGCGGTACTCATACCCACGCGGGACCCGTTATGTACTCCCGCAGAGACGTTTTCCCCAAGGTACCCGAATTTCTCGATACTATGTTTGCCCCCACCATGCTCCGTCTCATTGACGAAGCGTTGAAGGATCTGACCCCCGCTACCGCCATGACAGGTCGCGGCAAGACCGAGAACCTCAATTACGTGCGCCGCTACGTCAGCAAAACGGACGGCACCTTCCTTGGCAACTGGCCCAAGGAAACCCTTGATCCCGACGAAGCAAAGCACGAATCCGAGGTAGACGAGGAAATGCAGGTGGTTCGCTTCGTCCGTCAGGGCAAAAAAGACGTGATTCTCGTTAACTGGCAGTGCCATCCCACCAGTGCAGGCGGCTTCAGCAAGACCAATACCTCCGCCGACTGGCCCGGTATCATCCGCAAAACCGTAGGAGAAAAAGAAGACGCCCTTTGCGTATACCATCAGGGTGCCTGCGGCAATATCATCCCCTTTGGCAAGATTCGCGGTGAAAAGGCGTTCGTGGGAGAGGATTTCCGTCTCCACGGCGCGCTTCTTTCCGACAAGGTTATAGAAATTTTGGAAAACAATATGACCCCCGCACAGTGCAACAAGGTGCAGATTCAAAAGGATTATCTGCCCGTAGACCGCAAGGATTCCACCAAAGAACCTTTGAAGGTTCCTTTGACTGCCGTTTCCCTGGGTGACGTTGCCTTTGCTACCGTTCCTTACGAAATGTTCCATCAGAACGGTCAGCAGGTAAAAGAAGGCTCTCCCTTTAAGACCACTTTCATTTGTGAAGTAACCAACGGTGACTTCGTTTACGTTCCTGCCGCAGAAAGCTTTGACAACGGCGGCTACGAAGTCAGCATTACCCCCTTTGGAAAAGGAGCAGGAGAATTTATGGCAGACCATTTGGTTTCCATGCTTCGCGGATTTGTGAAAGGCTAAGGAATTACGTATGAATGAAAAACTGAAAGAACTGGGAATCACCCTTCCCGAAGGCTTCTGCGTCGGTTCTTCCCGCGCTGAGGTAAATCCCCCTCTGGGTGTCAGTCTTGCGGGACACGGTGTGGAAAATGCGAAAAGCCGTCTCAGCACCGAAAACTGGGATGAAATTATGATTTGCTGTACCTCTTTTTCCGACGGTGAAACCATTGCTTTGATTTTCACCTTTGACTGCTCGTGTCTGGCGGCACACATTGCCGCACCGATGCTGAAGCTGCTGGAGGAAAAATTCGGCATTTTGGAAAAGAACGTGATCCTGCAGGCAACCCATACCCACGCAGGTCCCGTTATGTACTCCCGTCACGAGTCCTTTAAGAAGGTCGGCGAATATTTGGATACCATCTTCCATCCCGCCCTGGTTAAAGTGGCAGAGGAAGCCATCAAGGACCTTGCCCCCGCCACCGCCATGATCGGCCGCGGCAAGACCGAGAACCTCAATTACGTGCGCCGCTACGTCAGCCGCGTTGACGGTTCTTTCCTTGGCAACTGGCCCGAAAAGGGACAAGACCCTGCGACCATTATGCACGAATCCGAGCCCGATGAGGAAATGCAGGTAATCCGCTTTGTCCGTCAGGGCAAAAAGGACGTCGTTCTCATTAACTGGCAGTGCCATCCCACAAGCTCAGGCGGTTCCAAAAAGACCAATACCTCCTCTGACTGGCCGGGCATCCTCCGCAAAACCGTAGGGGAAAAAGAAGACGCCCTTTGCGTATTCCATCAGGGCGCGGCAGGTAATCTGATTCCCTATAGCGCCATTGCAGGAGAAGAAGGCTTCCCCGGAGACGCCTTCCGTGAGCACGGCGCGCTTCTTTCCGAAGTAGCTCTGGATATTTTGAAAAATAAAATGACCCCTGCCGAGACGGGCAAGATCATTTCCACCAAAGAACAATTCCCCATGAAGCGCAAGGAAGGAAACGATACCACCATCCCCCTTTCCGTCATTGCCATGGGTGATATTGCCTTTGCCACCACTCCCAACGAAACCTTCTGTCAGAACGGCAAGCAGGTCAAGGAGGCATCCCCCTTCAAAATGACCTTCTTCTGCGAACTGACCAACGACGACCGCGGCTATATTCCCGCCGAGGAATGCTTTGAGAACGGCGGTTACGAGGTTCGCATCTGCCCCCACGGAAAAGGCGCAGGGGAACGCATTGCAGGGGAACTGATTTATATGCTCCGCGGCAATTATCAAAAAAACTGATTTTGGGAGGAATACGATGAATAACGATCTTTCTCTGGACACCCTTTGCGCTTCCCTTGCCTATGCAATGGGAATCACCCCGCCCGCGGGAGCAGCGGCTCCTGCCGAGGAACTTGTCAAATACATTGACGAAAAGCTGGCGGGACAAAAAGTAGACCGCGTTCTGATGTACAACCCCGATGCCATCGGCAAATGGGTATGGGCAAAATACCCCCACTATCTGGCAGATGTTGAGGAAAAAACAGAACTGGATATTTCCTTTTGGAGCCCCTTCCCTCCTGTAACTCCCGTTTGCTTTGGCACGATGTACACAGGCGTACAGCCCGAGGTACACGGCATTCAGAAATACGAAAAGCCCGTTTTGACGGTGGATACCTTCTTTGACGCTCTGCTTCGTGCCGGAAAGAAGCCCTTGATCATCGCCGTACAGAATTGTAGCCTTGCAAAAATCTTTTTAGAGCGTGATATGGACTACATCATCACCTCAGGCTCTGCCGAAACCAACGCCTACGCCGCAGAAGCCATTCTCAAGGACAAGCACGATTTCATCGTGGTCTACAACGGCAATTTTGATGCCAAAATGCACCGCGCAGGCTGTGAAGCACCCGAAACCCTCGCCGAGCTTCGCTACAATGCCTACACCTACGCCACTCTCTCCAATTTGGTAGAACGCCATTGGAAAGGACACAATACCCTGATGGGCTTTGCCATGGACCACGGTTGTCACGACTGCGCCCCCTTTCTCAAAAACAACAAGCTGTATCTGGGTACCCACGGCAAGGATCAAGACTCCGACCGCTTCATCCGCCACCGCTATCAGATCTTCCCTAAAACAAAATAGCCCCCGTCCTAAAACGGAGCACGAAATAAGCACCGCAGAAAAAAATCTGCGGTGCTTATGTTATCTGATCAAGAAAAGTGACTTCTCAGAATATGTAATTATAACTGCATACAAACCATTAAAATGCCTAAAATGAGAATTCCGATGCCGGCAACAAACAGAATTGCTCTCGTGGCTTGATTTTTCGCCTTTTCATTTTGTTCCTTTGTTGGCTGCTTTCCTGCAACGGCACAACCGCACTTGGGACACATAACAGCTTCATCCAAAAGCTGATTTCCGCATTTTTCACAGTATTTCATAAAGATAGATCCTCCTTACATCGAAAGTGCCGTAACGAGCACTAAATTAATTAAAAAACCAACAAGCGCAAAAATACCAATTTGCTTTGCTTTCCTTGGTGTTTTGGATTGCATTACGCAGTAGAGAACCAAACCTACAATCGGGATAAAAAAGGAAAGAACATTCAATCCACCATTGGGAATATCTTCACCTGCAGCAGCATTTGCCATGCTGTTGGCTCCATTTACGGCACAACCGCAATTCGTACAAACAACAGCTTCGTCCAAAAGTTCTTTTCCGCATTTTGAGCAAAACATTTTTATCCTCCGTTAATCCTTATAAAGTGTTCCAAGGTCCAAATCTACATCACAATAACCGGTTTCCGGATCATATTCAACTTCTGCATCATATTTACCGGTATAATAATCGCCATATTTATCTTTTACGGTTACTTTTCCCGTTACTTCGTAGGTGTTCTCGCCTCTTTGATTCACGTACGAGGTAATCGTAGGAACGCCTTCCGTATCATAAGTCAAAATAACTTCTGCCATTATTTGACTTCTTACTTTTGATTCCACCGTTTCTTCGGGTGACTTTGCGTCCTCCACCTCGGTTCCCGGATCACAAGCACATAAACACAAACACATTAAAATTGCCATTACCAACGCCAAAAGTTTTTTCATAATAACCTCCGATTCTGTTTTGTTATAAATCAAACCCACTTGATTTATGTTACAAATTATAACATATTATTTGTGTGATTGTCAAGGCATAATATTGGTGAGGTGATAATTCATGAAAGAAAAACTCATCATTCGAAAAAAAGGTGTTAAGGGTGAGGATGGCTACAAAACCTTTTCCATTCGCATCAAAGAAGAAACAGTAGAAAAACTGGATAGTCTTTCTAAAGAAACGGGAAGAAGCCGCAACGAACTCATCGGCCTTCTTTTAGATTTTGCTATTGACCACAGTGAGGTGAATTAAACTGCGCGACCGGAAATCGTGCATAATCCCCTCCCATTTTGATGTTTCTAAAAGAATAAGCACCGCAGAAAAAAATCTGCGGTGCTTATGTTATTTTTTCAGAAAAGTTCCAATATGCCGAAATTGCTTTCCGTCTTTTTTTCAGGGGTGTAGCACAATTTCAAAAGACGAACCATTTCATCGGCGCAGTCGTCGCCTGTATTTTCGCAGAAACGGCTGACGTAAACCTCGTAGCCGCCGTGGGGGAATGCAAGAGAGGACGGGACGTAACCGAAACCGCCGTTGGTGTAGGAAAGAACGAAGGTCATTTTGAAAGGTGAACCCTCACGAACCTGAACGCCGTTGGTATCAAACATTTCGTAGGGCGAGGAGACGAAAGCTATGTCACCGAAGGTAATGGCAAAAAACGGCAATTCCACGGTTTCGCCCAGTTTGGAACGGGTTATAATACCCTGCACCTGTCTGCTAGTCAGTCCGTGTTTTTTCAGCAATGCTTCGTATTCTTCGCTATCACTATCGTAGCCGGAAGAATTGATTTCCAAAGCCTTCAGATAATCCTCACGCGTATCTTGGTAAACGGGCGCTTCAAAGCGGCTAGAAGCAAATTTCAGCTTTCCGAGCTTCGCTCCCTCCTCGGTGGAAATACAATCCTGCACCGTGGGGATGAATCCCTCTTTGGTTGCTTCTACAAAGGTGCTGTACTTCTTCTCGCCTTTGATGGCGGAGGCGAAGTTCAAATTGCCCGATGCACCGCTGTGGTACACGAAGTGGCAATCCCACTTCTTTTCCGCTTCCTCACGGAAAACGTGTACGAAGTCTGCAGAATACTGTCCTTTGTAAAGGGCGGTTGCAGAGCCGTAGTGGGTCTGATAGTTGACCATCAAAACGTCTTTTTTGTTCTTGCGGTCGATACGGATGGTACGCATCTCGTTATCCGCCTCCGACTCGTGGGCAGTTGCCGTTCCCGTGGTGGGATTGGTCTTGTAGCTGCCGTCGGGCATCAGATAACGGCGAACGAAGGTGATGGATTCCGTATGGCTCTTGCCCATGTAAACACCCTTTACCTCGTCCATATCATCCAACGCATCCTGAACCACAGTGACAAGCCGTTCACAGATTTTCGCTCTCCAAACAAGACCTGCCGCCGTGGAGTCACTGGAGGAAGGCGCGGAGTGCGTATGCGTAATGTTAAACATAATATGATCGGCGGGAATATTGAATTTTTCTGCAATAATATCCGTCCACTGGTTGACAACCTTTTCACTGAGATTTCTCAGATCCAAAGAAAACAGAAGCGCCGTTTCCGTTCCGTCATGAACGGCAGTACAGGTAATCTGCAAGGGATCGTGAGCGCTGGACGCAGTGCTTGAATAAATCTCCATAGTTCCTTCGGGGGTAATATCGGCTCTGCCGTAACCTACGGAGAGTGTATATTCATAGGAGCACCCGGGCAAAGGATAATTGGTAGGGAACATACTGTAGAACAAAAGGTAAATGGCGTCATCAATATCCAAAGAACCGTTTTGGTCCAGATCCGCCATAATCAAACATCCGTCGCAGTCAACTTCCGTATGGTTGACGTGTTCCGGCAAAGAATAACGTTCAGGGAACATTACGTAAAACAAAAGGTGAATGGCATCGTCCGCATCTACCGAACCGTTTTGATCAAAATCCCCGTTTGCTTTGCACAAAATGCAGTCCTTGTTATGGTCCAAAAGCAGCATTGCCGAGGACCTTATGGGGACAAGGTTCACGATCATTGCAAACGCAACAAGGAAAACTATTAATTTTTTCATCGAATAATCTTTTCCTATCAATTTTGATTTCTGCAAACGTTCAAAAGACGAATCATTTCATCAGCAAAATCATCACCCGTCGTCTCACAGAAACGGCTGATGAAAACTTCGTAGCCGCCGTGGGGGAATGCAAGGGCGGAAGGAACGTAGCCAAAGCCGCCGTTGGTGTAGGAGAGAACGAAGGTCATCTTGAAAGGTGAACCCTCGCGCACCTGCACGCCGTTGGTATCAAACATTTCGTAGGGAGCAGAGGCAAATCCAATATCACCGAAGGAAACTGCGTAGAAGGGAACGTCCAGACTCTCGCCCAGCTTCACACGGCGCATAATACCCTCGATCTGACGGGAGGAAATAAAGCCGTTTTCTGCTAAAGCTTTTTTATACTCATCACTTCCCTCGCCGTAGATGCTCACCCTTTTGGCTCTTTCAACTACGTCGGCGCTGTCCTGATAGATGGGCGCTTTGTACCAGTTGGAAGCAAAGCAAAGTTTTCCCACGTTTACCTTTTCTTCCTGAGCAAGACAGCCCTCCACTACGGGAATAAAGCCTTTTTGGGTAGCTTCGATGAAGTTGACGTACTTTCTTTCCCCTGGGATCTTGGATGCAAAGTTCAGGTTACCCGATGCGCCGCTGTGGTACACAAAATGGCAATCCCACTTCTTTTCCGCTTCCTCGCGGAAAACGTGTACGAAGTCTGCGGAATACTGATTCTTGTACATCGCAGTAGCAGAACCGTAGTGGGTCTGATAGTTGACCATCAGAATGTCTTTTTTGTTTTTGCGGTCGATGCGGATGGTACGCATTTCGTTATCCGCCTTGGTCTCGTGGTCTTTTACGTTGCCGCTGGGATTGGTTACGTAAGAACCGTCATTCAGCAAATAGCGGCGAACGAAGGTGATGCCGTCGGTATAGCCCGTGCCTACGTAAGCGCCTTCCACCAAGTCAAGGTCTCTCAACGCTTGATCAATGGCAACCATCGACTGATTGAGCAATTTTATTTTCCACTTTACCGCCGCCGTGCTTCCAAAGGTGGCGTTGGGTGCAGAGTGGGTATGGGTTACGTTCAAAAATATGTGATCGGCAGGAATATCAAATTCCTTCTGAATGCGATCGGCGTAATTCTCGGTCAGTTCAACAGAAATATTCTTAAGATCCAAGGAACAAAGAAGCGCCACGTTTTCCCCATCAGAAATTGCCGTGCAGGTAAACTGCAAAGGGTCGTGAGTCGAATTTCCCGTACCGTTGTAAATGGCAAGAGGGCTATCAGGCGTGATATCCGCGCGTCCGTAACCTACGGCAAATCCGTCGGGATATACGATCGGCTCTTTTTTCTCTTGCTCTTTTTCTTCTTTTTTCTCGCTTTTCTTTACCGTCTCTTGCGTTTCGGACTCTGCAGTCTCTACCGACGCAAGCCCGGACGAACAAGCACAAAGAGAAAGACAAGTTCCCACTGCAAGGATCAGTGCAATCAATCTTTTCATAAAATTCTCCTAAAATACGCGAAATCAATTGTGTATTTTTATACATAGTGTATTATATCACTTTGCATACCTCCTTGTCAAGAAAAGAGAAGCACCCACACCGATTTGTAAACCTCGGTTGGGTGCTTTTGTTATGCTTCTGTATACAATTCGTCCTCCCGCCATTTGAGAGGATTTTCGAAAATGTACCGACAAATCTTTTCGTATTCCTCACGGTTGCGGATCACCCGATCATAAAAGGATTTTTGGAAAATCGGTTTTCCGATCGTCTTGGTTACCTTTCCTTTAAATTGCTTCACCATCCGCGACACCGTAGGGGCGAACTGCGTTCGCCCGTCCTCCCCCGCACCGATCTCTATGATCAGATGAAGGTGGTTTGGCATAATAACAAAATAATTGATCCTCACGTTTGGATAACATTCGTTCCACCGTTCCAACTCTGAACAAACCAATTCACCCAATCTTGTTAAAGGTAAATTTTGCGGGCGAACACAGTTCGCCCCTACAGCACAATCGTAATACTGCAGATCAAATACCGGCTTCCAAAAAAGATTTTTTCTGTCTTCCGTACAAATCGTAATAAAATACCGCCCCGCAACCGAATAATCGTGCTTGTCCCAACGAATGGGCTTTCTTTTCGGCAATTCTTTTTCCAAACCTATCACCTCAAAAAAGATTCTACCACAGATTGAACCGTCTGTCCTCTTGATTTTTCATTTTTACTGCCAAAAATCAAGCGCGGGACCGTCGCCCCGCGCTTTTGTGTAAAGATTATAAACCAAGCAATTCCTTTTTCTTTGCATCGAATTCTTCTTGGGTGATAACGCCCATATCAAGCAACTCCTTGAATTTTTTGAGTTCGTCTGCGGAAGAAAACGTGACCGGTTGAATGATTGAGGCATTCTTTGCAGCTTTAATAGCCCTCAATCTCTCATTCAAATAATCATAAATTTTTCTTGCTTCTACAGCTTTTGAATCAATAAACATTATTGTGTTTTCGTCCGAAGCAGCTTTTAATAAACCGCCTTTACTCTCAACACCACCAAGCATCGAAAATTGCAAATATCCATTTACCGCACCACTCGGCTTATATTGAATGCCGGTTATATCCGTATAATATACGACCTTATCACCATTGACTCCCATTGCGAGAAAATTGCGCACGCCTTTATGTTTGAGAATCATTCTATCTTCGTATACCGTAAGTTCATCTCCAACACCACCGACAAATTCAAAAATAACCTTATCTTGGCCATATTCGAGAGGTGTTTCTTTTACAATATCAAACGAAAGAATAGGCTTTGGACTAATCCCCTTAGTTTTCGTTGTAAAATATAGTTCCGATATTTTATTATCTTGCACGATCTTTTCATCGGATTCGCACGAAAATACCGCAACAGGGGATACAACTTTTCCTTTAACACGTGCATTTCCGGAAAAAGAATAAGTGCCTTTCTTCCCAGTTTTTATTACTTCGTGTTGCTTGATTCCGTTAATATAAACTTCAAATGTACAAGCTACCCCCATTCCAACAGGTGGGGATACAACAATCTTTCCAGCCATATTTTTTCAGCCTCTCGTTAAATTTTCTACGGCGATACGCAAATTTTGCGGAACACCTTTCATTTTTACATATAAAACAAAACTTCGCTGCAATATATGTTTATATGAGTATATACCCATATAAACGAATTGTCAAGTGGATATATCTCTATTAAAATATATATGAGGTGATGAAAATGATCCGAATATCCCTTGATAAGCTTCTATCTGAGCGAGGAGTTAGCCGATATGAACTGGCAAAAAGGACAGGGATTCAATATCAAATTATTGATAAATACTACAAAAACCGTGTAAAACGATACGATAGCTTTGTTTTAGAAAGAATCTGTATCGCCCTCGATTGCGAAGTTTCCGACATTTTAAAATTTGTAAAAGAATAAGCACCCACACCGATTTGTAAACCTCGGTTGGGTGCTTTTGTTATGCTTCTGTATACAATTCGTCCTCCCGCCATTTGAGAGGATTTTCGAAAATGTACCGACAAATCTTTTCGTATTC
>JAZOSM010000098.1:0-2542 GCA_045657125.1 Eubacteriales bacterium | reverse complement strand
GACTTCGGTCCCGTGCTTTCCAATCCGAAATTGATGATCTTCGGCGCCGCCGCGCAGTTCGGTATCTTCTTCACCCTTTGCCTTGGTCTTTTGGTAGGCTTTGATCTGAACGACGCCGCTTCCGCTGCCATCATCGGCGCGGCAGACGGTCCCACCTCCATCGTCGTTGCACAGACTCTGAATTCCAAGTATATGGGCGCGATCATGGTAGCTGCTTACTCCTACATGGCGCTGGTTCCCGTAGTTCAGCCTCCCATCATCAAGCTCTGCACCACCAAGAAAGAGCGTATGATCCGTATGAGCAACAGCGGCTCCAAGCCCGTTTCCAAGCTGACCAAGATCCTGTTCCCCATCGTAGTAACCATCATCGTAGGTCTCTTTGCTCCCGGCTCCGTTGCTCTGGTAGGCTTTTTGATGTTCGGTAACCTGCTCCGCGAGTGCGGCGTTCTGGATTCTCTTTCCGAGACCGCGCAGAACGTTTTGGCAAACCTGATCACCATTCTCCTGGGTATCTCCGTAGCATCTCAGATGACCGCAGATAAGTTCCTGACCTGGGAAACCATTCTGATTTTGGCTTTGGGTCTTGCCGCATTCGTATTCGACACCGTAGGCGGTGTTATGTTGGCAAAATTCATGAACATCTTCCTGCCCCAGGGCAAGAAGATCAACCCCATGATCGGTGCCGCAGGTATTTCCGCATTCCCCATGTCCGGCCGTGTCGTTCATAAGATGGGTCTTGCAGAAGATCCTCAGAACTTCCTTTTGATGCACTCCATCGGTGTAAACGTATCCGGTCAGGTTGCATCCGTTATCGCCGGCGGTATCATTCTCGCAATGGTACAAGGCTAAGAATAGGAGGATAATGAAATGAATTTTATCGTTGCTAGCTTTCAGGATAATTTGAACAACGTAATTTCCCAAGGTCTTCCCATTATGGTAGCAGGAATGATGGGTATCTTCGTTGTAATCGGCATCATCATTCTTACCGTAGGTCTTCTGGCAAAATTCGGCGGAAACGACGGATACTTTGCAAAAGGCGTTAAAGCCCTTTTCACCAAGCAGAAATAAAAGATAAAAAAAGAAGGACTCCATCGAGTCCTTCTTTTTTTTGCGCCGTCGGAGAGATTGACAAGCCCCGCCCAATTCGTTACAATAAAGGATAAGAAAACCCAAAGGAGAACCGTAATGAAACGAATTCTCAGCCTTTTTCTCGCACTCCTTACCCTCCTCTCCCTTTGCGCCTGCTCCTCCGGCATCCAAGCGCCGACGGAAACCGCGCCTGAAGAAACTTCGTCAACCAAGGCGGAAGAACGGATTTATACCCCCGAGGAACGGAAAATTCTCGATGAGCGCAGAGAGCTGGCGGCAAGCTTTATGCACAAAATGGCTACCGTGCTTTGGCGCAGTGCAGAAGAAATCACCTACACCATCCAAAGCGGTGTCACCCCCGATCAAGTGGAAAACACAAGCGGTCTGCCTCAAAAGCTGACCCTGCAAAAGGGACGCTTGTATCAAGGTCTGCCCTACACCTACGCAAGCAACGGAACGGGCTCTTTTTCCCAAGCCTTTACCGAGCCCGATCAAAGCGGCATTCCCTCAGTTTCCGGTCTGACCTGGCAAATGCTCAGCGGAGGCGGAAAGACCGCCCGTTTCGGAAACGATTGCGCCACCGCAGTTATGCAGTCCTGGGGTCAGGTAAGCAATTCCTTCTCCATCACCTCCACCGCCTATATGACCGAAAACTACGGCTTTCTGCCCGTAGGCTCTTATTACGTTTCGAAATCAAAGCTTTCCAATACCAAAAACGACTGCAGGATCAACGGGGAACAGACCCTGTTCGCCTCTTATGCAAAGCTTTTGAAGGCGGATGCGGTCGTTGAGAGAAACGACGGCTCGGGACACGCCATGCTGGTTACCTCCGTCCACGCAGTCCCCTCGGGCGATTCCTTTCACCCCGAAAAAAGTTATATTACCGTCACCCATCAAACCCGAAACTACTATGCCAAGGATGCCAAATACTACGATGAAAAGCTTGGAGAGGACGTATACACCTGGTACGGCATCGACGACAAATACACCTTCCGTCAGCTTTTTGAATACGGCTATCTGCCCGTCACCTGCAAGGAATTGATCGATCCTGCCCCCCTGCCCCAATTGGAAATTTCCTCCTCCGTAACGGAATTGACCGCAGAAAACGTCTTCACGGGAGAAATAAAATCCAATCAAATGATCGAATTTCTGTCGGCGGAAATCAAAAACGACTCCGGCGCGGTAGTGCAAAAGGCACTCGTCGCCGCCACGCGCAAAACCAAAACCGAATTCCCCTGCGAAGCCCTTCTCGATGAAACCTACGCCCTTGGCAAGATCGACCTTGTCGCCCTGACCCAAGGAAGCTACACCATCACCATCACCGCAAATCTGGTCAACGGTGAAAAAGCCCCCGTTAGAGAGCTTTCCTTCACCAAGTAAGTCTTGGAACCCTTTTGTAAAAGGGTTCCAAACCTCCTAAAACTTTCAAAAAAGGGATCAAAAATCCTTTTCT
>JAZOSM010000097.1:0-6243 GCA_045657125.1 Eubacteriales bacterium | reverse complement strand
CGTGACCAATGCGTAAGGAAAGGAGAGGTGAAATATGAGTCAAGCTACCCAAACCAAAAAAGAACCTATGACCAAACCCGTAAAGCCTCCCAAGAAGCGCAAGGCAAAGAGCCTTGATAAGGCAAAGGCAAGATCCGGTTGGTTCTTCGTTGCTCCTTTCGTACTGATCTTTTTCTTGATCTACGTTCCCGTTATTTCCGACTCCATCAAGTATAGCTTCCATACGATCTACCCCCTTTCCGGCGGTGGATTCGTATTGGACTACGTTGGTTGGGAAAACTACTACAACGCTTTGTTTGTAGACCCCGGCTTTGTTACCACTCTTACGGGTGGTATCAAGCAGCTGGTTCTTGAAGTTCCTGCCATCGTAGTATTCTCTCTGTTTATGGCAGTGCTTTTGAACCAGAAAATGGTTGGTCGTACTTTGTTCCGTGCAATCTTCTTTATCCCCGTTATTCTCTCTACCGGTCTGATCGATGATATCGATGCCGCTAACTCCTTTGCTCAGTACGCAGAGGGCGGAAGCGTTGCCGAGGAGGGCGGAAGCGTTGCAGGTGAATCGGTTCAGCAGAATGGCGGTTTGATTAACGCCATGGACCTGCAGGGCCTGTTTGCCTCTATGAAGGTTGGTACCGAGCTTGTAGACTACGTTGTTCAAATCGTTAATGATATTTATGACCTTGTAAACCGTTCCGGTGTACAGATGCTGATCTTCCTTGCAGGTCTTCAGTCCATCTCTCCCGCGATTTACGAATCTTGTACCATTGACGGTGCCACCACTTGGGAAACCTTCTGGAAAATCACTTTCCCGATGATCAGCCCCATGATTTTGGTAAATGCCGTTTATACGGTAATCGACTCCTTTACGTCTTCTTCCAACCAGGTTATGAACTATGTTGGTAGAGTTTACGAGGGCGTTACTACTACCGGTGGTGATGTACTTGCAACTGCAATGTACTGGATCTACTTCTCTATTGTAATTCTGGTAATCTCCGTAGTGGCAGCATTTATGAGCGCCTACGTATTCTACCAGAGAAGAGACTGAGAAAGGAGGACGCAAAGATGAATGCTGAAACCAAAACCAAGAAAATCTTTGGTAAAAAAGAATTCGACGTTGAATTCGAAGACCGCACCCCTCTTTGGGAGAGAATCAAAGCGAAGTTTTTCACCTTTACTTTCGTGAAGAATTTTGCATGGGCTTTCTTCCGCTATGTCCTTCTGATCGGTATTGCATACGTAATTCTGTATCCCTTTATCGCTAAAGTGTTCGGTTCATTTATGAGCCGTGAGGACTTTGTCGACGTTACGGTAAAATTGATCCCCAAGTATCCTACCTTGGATACCTACAAGGCGATCATTACCGAGAACCGCTATTTCGAAGCACTGTTTAATACAACCATTATCTCCTTGCTCTGCGCTGTCGTACAGATGATCACCACCATGATTATCGGTTACGGTCTTGCAAAGTTCAAGTTCAAGGGTAATACGATTCTGTTCTACTGTGTAATCTTTACCATGGTTGTTCCTCACCAGGCATTGAGATTGGCTATGTTCCAGAAGTTCCGTTACTTCGACATTTACGGTATTATCAAGCTTATCACGGGTAACACCCTGAACTTGATCAATACCTACTGGCCCTTGACCCTCCTTTCCTTGGGCGGACTTGCATTTAAGAACGGCTTGTACATCTTCTTGATGCGTCAGTTCTTCCGCGGTGTTCCCGATGAATTGGAGGAAGCGGCTTACGTAGACGGCTCCGGCGTGTTTAAGACCTTTATTCGTATTATCGTACCTCTTTCCGTGCCGATGCTGATCACCGTATTCATTTTCGCCTTCTCTTGGCAGTGGACGGATGACTTCTACACCACGATGTTCTTCACCAGAACTTCTACTTACCTGATGCCTAACATCGTAACCGTTCCCGCTTCTTTGGAAACCACCGGTTTCGAAGCAGCAGGCGTTTACAACTCTGCCGTTATCAATACTGCGGCATTGATGATCATTGCTCCCCTGGTTATCATTTATTGCTTCTGTCAGAAGTATATTGTACAGGGTATCGAGCGAAGCGGTATCGTTGGTTAAAAAAAGAAAACCAAGTGTCGAAAGACACTTGGTTTTTTTATGCCTGAATTTTGAAGGAAAGCAGATTTGAACACCGTTTATTTCGGTTCTTCGTCCAAATTCCACCGAGTTCCCAAAAGGGAGGGGTAGGAGTCGCCTTCGTATTTCTGATAATACAAGGTGAAAATTTCGCCGCCTGAAAGCTCTACGGAGGAAGGGTATCCTTGATCCCAATCGGGGGCAACGGGAGAAATCATAAAGTCTTTCCCCCAGGTCTTACCTCCGTCACGGGAGATACGTGCGTACTGTCCTTGAGGCTCAACTCTGCGGCGTCCGTAGGTTAAAATAAGTGCGCCGGAGGAATGTAACAGGAAATGGGGGGGAGCGCCGCAAAGATCAAGGGGCTTCGGTTCCGTCCAGGTTTTTCCGTTGTCGTAGGAGAAAAGGGTAAAGGTGCGGAGTCTTCCGGGGTAGTTTTCATAAGAAATACGTAATGCCCCGATGATGGTGCCATCCGGAAGCTGACAGGCGTGGGGTTCCACAAAGCCTGTAGGATTATCCTGAGGATTTGGAATGGAAGCAAGATATTGCCAGGTTTCTCCGTCGTCAAAGCTTTCGTAGGCTTTGACACCGTTTGCGCCGGGAGTGCTGTCCGGATTATGAAATTCGCGCCCCAAATATAGCAAACTGCCGTCTTTTCTGCGGATGGGTCCGTGGGGTGCGGTGACGGGACTGCGGCGCGGAGCGGACCAGGTTTTGCCTCCATCTCGGGAAATGCGGGTGAAGGAGCCAAACTCTTTTTCCTCCGGGGGAAGCTGTTGCAGAAGCGCTTTCATTCCCAACGCAAGGGGGGTATTCAGCACGTAAAAGGGCTTTGGCTTTTCCATGTTGAGAAGGGATTCGGGATGATTGAACCATGTGAGGAGCATATTGTCTCCCCATACCAAAAGACCTGCATCGCGGTCATCCAAATAAGTATCGTTGACGATGATGGGGGAGGACCAGGTCTCACCGTCGTCGGTGCTGGTGACCATCAAATTTTTACCGAAGGGGCAAACGTGGCCCAATCGGTGTCCAGAGGAAACTGCGTATAAGGTGCCGTCGTCGCCCCTTGCAATGGTAGGCCACGCCTGGTAACGGAACGCACCCGAGGTGCATCGGGAAACGATGGAATGCTTCATGGTAATACCTCCGAGGGATTTTTTTCGATTGTAGCATACGGCAAGGGGAAAGTCAATAAAAAGAGGCTGAAAGACTTTGACTCTTTCAGCCTTAACAATTCAGTTCATACCAAGGGATGGACGGAGCACGACGAAATAACGGTCGGATACCAAGCGGGAAAGAAGGGGCTCGGGGGAAATGGGAGAGTTTTCCTTCAGACTCAAAAGGCAATCGCCCAAATAAAGGTATGCATTTGCTTTCAGATCCGAGGAGACGGAGGTGATTACAATATCACCTATCATCAAGCGATCCGCGGAAACGTAGCGGGCGCGTTTGTTTTGGAACCATTCCAAGTCGCTGATCGCGGTGGACGAAGAATTCACCGCCACGTATCTGCCGCCGTAGAGATCGGGAGCCACGTAGGGAAGATACTTGGAATCGGAATTCAAGGTGCGCCAGTGGGAGGGCCAATTGGGATCGGTATCGGAGGTCTTATTCTCAAGTATATCGGAATAGAAGTGATAAAGGTCTGCTAAAATTGCCGCAGAATCCGTTTCCTCCAAAGCCTTTTTACCAAGTGCTTTTTCATAGATGATATTTGCCAACTCCAGACCGAAAACCTTGGTGGCGGAGCAATCCTCCGATGCTTTCAGTATGGCGTCTTGTTGTGATCGGGTCAAGGTGTTTGCCACAGTAACGGGGGAACAATTGGTGGGAATTGCGCTGACGAAACTTTCACTTTCGATCAAAGTGCCCTTGGGGGCATCCTTTTGAATGCGGACCGTGTAAGACAACTGCTTCTTTTCTCCTGCAGGCAACGTGACGTTGGCGGAAAGGGCGTTTCCCTCCAAAGAAAGATCGCCTTTTACAAACTCGGTGAAAGCGGGAAGCGTATCGGTAACGGTCAGGGTCTTTTTCTCGCTTGTGGTGTTATGCAGGGAAAAGGTATAAGTGATTTCCTCCTCGGGGGAAGCGGTTTGTGACGCAGTGTGAGAGGAAAGCTTTTCTGCAAGGACGCCGCGCATCTGATCGATGCGGGATTTTGACTTTTCGGGAATTTCCGTGATGCCGAAATCTGCAATGGGGCGAACGATGCAGTAGCTTTGTTTGTTGAAAATATAGCGGGTTGTGTTTTTATCAAACAAAAAAGTAACAGCGTCTTTGCGAACGGTTCCTTGGTTTTCGAATACTTCGCGCTTTTCTTCCCAGTTGTAGACGCTTCCGCTGGAATGAATGACGGTGCCTCCGCCTACGTAAAGCATGGCGTGACCGTTGTTTTTCGTGCGGTAAACGATAATATCACCGGGCTGCAGGGCGGATAAAAATTCTTGCTTTTTCGCTTCCAGCGCGTCGGCAGACAGGGAAGAGAAGCCCGATGCGGCAGGAGTTTCCCGCAGGACGTGATTGGCGTTTGTATCATATCGGGAGGTGTAATAGCAAACCGTATCCTCGTAGATCAGATCCAAATCCAAGGCGTTCCGATAGACTTCGTAGCAAAAAGCGGCGCATTGTAAGAATCCCAGGTTTTGAGAAGTGTATTCTTCAAGGGATCTTTGCTGTACAGCCCAGCGGTAGTAGGGAAGCTTTGTGGAATTAAGAAAGCGGGTGTCTTCATACTGAATGCGGCTTCCTCGAATGAAAAAGCTTTCTGCGGTTACGGCAAGTGCTTTTTGCACCTCGGTCATCCCCGTAAGATCCAAATTCGGGAAAGGGTTCGCCGTAATTTCCACTCCCACAGGCTCGTAGTCAAAGTCGGGACGAAGACTTTCTTCTTCGATTTCACTCCCCGTTGCGGTAAGCGTTGTGCGATCGGTGTTCTCTTTGGTGCAAGAAAACAGACTGAAAAGGATTACGGTGCATAAAAGAAATGAAATAATGCGTTTCATGAAAAATCCTTTCTTATTTGGCTAAAAGCAGAGAGTGTTACGATTTTAACGATTTTTTATGTGGTTTTTCAGGCTTTCAAAGGTGGCGTCGCTGATCACGTGTTCGATTTTGCAGGCATCCTCTGCGGCAGTCTTCTCATCTACGCCCAGCATAACCAAGACGCGGCAGAGCACGGTGTGCCGTTCATAAATTTTTTGCGCCAGTTTTTTTCCTGCTTCGGTCAAGGTGATGTGCCCAAAGGAATCTACTTCAATGCAGTTTTCTTCCTTTAGGCGGGAAATGGCACGGCTGACACTGGGTTTAGAAAAATTCATATGTTCCGCTACGTCGATGGCGCGCACGGCCCTTTTCTCCTGCGAGAGCACGTAAATGGTTTCAAGATACATTTCTCCGGAAGGTTTTAAAGACATATTGTTCTCCCAAAATTTAGTGTTGTTATTATAACACAAGGAAAGAAAAAAATCAATTGATTGTATATGACAACTTGACGAAAAGGCAAAAAATGCAAGGAAATCACTTGACAAATATGAAAAATGGAGTATACTAATATAAGGTTAGCGGTGGCTAACTAAAAATTTTCCGATAGAGTTAGCCTAGGCTAACTGATTGAAAACAGAGGAGACAAACCCATGAGTTTACGAGATGCACTGGAAGGAAAAGAATATATCATCAAGCAGATCAATACCGGGGACGAGGAATTGAATTCTTTTTTGTTCTCCCTAGGATGTTATGAAGGAGAAAGCATTACCGTGATTTCCCATCGCAGGAGTGGTTCCACCGTTTCCATTAAGGATGCTCGATACAGCATCGACATTCCTTTGGCGAAGGCAATCTTGGTTTAAATCAAAGGGCGCTTTTTTTCGGAATGCGGTTAGCGTCGGCTAACCTATGCTTTTGTATTCATTTGAAAGGCTTTATATAGAGGTAGCAGGAGGAGAAAATCCATGAGAATTGCTTTGACGGGAAACCCCAACTCGGGTAAGACCACGATGTTCAACGCACTGACAGGGCGAAATGAAAAGGTTGGCAACTGGGCGGGCGTTACCGTTGATAAAAAAGAAAATCAGATCAAGAAGGCTTATGCAGGCGCAGAGTCGATCATAGCCGTTGACCTTCCCGGTGCATATTCTATGT
>JAZOSM010000096.1:0-3137 GCA_045657125.1 Eubacteriales bacterium | reverse complement strand
CGTGGAAGCACCGATATCAATGCAGACACCGCCGTGAACGTTCACTTCAAAATCTCTCAGCGCCGCTTCCAATTTCAATCCGCCCCGGGAAACGTAGCGGGTCAAGGGGTTTTCGTAAATTTCCACCACGCTGTCGGGAGAGATTTTCTCCGAGGGCTTGGTACACTCTCTGCCGTCTACGAAAACAAATCCTGCGCGAATCAGCTTGGCGCCGAGGCTTCTGCTGCGGCAATAGTCGTGATCATAAAGATATTGATCCAGTCTGGTCAAGTGCATTCAGTTCCTTTTCTATTCCCTCGGCATTCAGACCGTAAAGGGCGAGAAGCTCCTCGGTTTTTCCGTGGGGAATGAATTTTTCGGGCAGGGCAAGAATCCGTGTTGCGGCATTCGTTGCCAAGCCTCTTTTTTGCAAAAGGGAAATCAGGTATTCGGAAAAGCCGCCTCGCTCCATTCCTTCTTCCACAAAGAGAATTTTTTTCGCAGAGCGAAAGATTTCAAGTGCCGACGGGTCAAAGCCCTTCAGCATGGAGAAGCGGACCACGGATACGCTTTTGCCTTTTTGGGAAAAACGCTCCGCTGCCTCCAGACAGGCGGCGGTAATGCGTCCGAAACACACTACCATCATACCACTATTTTCGCCGTTTTCATAGTCTTTTTTCTCAATTTCTTCCCGAAGGGGGAAGTTTTCTGCGATTTTGGGGTTTTCGCAATCCTTGGGATAGCGGATCACCGAGGGAGTTTTTTCCTCCGAAAAGGATTTTTCCAGCGCAGCCTTCAACTCCGTTTCCGTGGCGGGAGCGTAAATTTTTACACCGGGTACGGGCAGAATCAAGGGCAGGTCGTACAGACCGTGGTGGGTGGCACCGTCCTCACCCGTAATGCCCGCCCGATCCAAACAAACCGTTACGGGAAGATTTTGCAGGGCAACGTCGTGTAAAAGCTGGTCGATACAGCGCTGAAAGAAGGTGGAATAAACGGCAAAGCAGGGCTTCATTCCTGCCGCCGCAAGACCTGCGGCAAAGGTCAGGGCGTGTTCCTCAGCAATGCCCGTATCAAAAAGTCGGTCGGGGAAGGCTTCGCCGAATTCCTTCAGTCCCACACCGCTTTCCATAGCGCTTGTGATGCAGAGAATGCGATCGTCTTTCTTGCCAAGCTCGGTGATGGCGTCACCGAACATACGGGAAAAGGTTTTTCCCTTGCCCTTCACTTCGTTTTTGGGAGAAAGTCCGTGATAACGGGAGGGATCCTGTTCGGCAGGCTCGTACCCCTTTCCCTTTTGGGTGATCAGATGGATCAGGGAGGGGCCGTTTCTCTTTTTCGCTTCCCGAAGAAGGTTTTCCACCTGCTCCAGATTATTTCCGTCGGCGGGACCGAAATAGTGCAGTCCCAGTTCTTCAAAGAGGTTTCCGCCGGGCAGTGCCTGACGTTTGACCACACGCTTGATCCCTTTGGCAAGGGTTTCCAAGCCTTCGCCTACCAAAGGAACGGAATCGAGAAATTCGCCGAATTCCTTTTTAAAACGGTAGTAGCCGGGGGTGCGCAGTCGGTTCAGACTGTGGCGAAGCTGTCCTTTGCTTTTGCCGATGCTCATCCCGTTGTCGTTGAGAATGATGATGATCCGATCACGGCGGGAGATGTTATTGAGCGCTTCAAAGACCATTCCCCCCGAAAAAGAGCCGTCTCCGATGACCGCCACGGAAAAACTGTCCTCACCGCGCAGGCGGGCTGCTTTGGCAAACCCCAAGGCGGCGGATAGACCCGTTCCGCTGTGACCGGTACCGAAGGTGTCGTATTCCGATTCTTCCCGACGGGGAAAGCCGGAAAGACCGTCTTTTTTACGCAGGGTGGAAAAGGCTTCCCCCCTGCCCGTGAGAATTTTATGTACGTAGCACTGATGCCCCGTATCGTAAATGACCTTGTCACGGGGCAGATCCATTACCCGCACCAAGGCTGTGGAAATTTCCACGATGCCCAAATTGGAAGCCAAGTGACCGCCGTTTTCGGTTACGTGCTTGACCAAAAGCGTGCGCAGGTAATCGCAATAGCGGCGCGCTCCCGCAGGGGAAAGGGCGCGGACGTCACGGGGAGAATAAGGGGTTTTCATCTGCCGATGCCCTGGAAGGGCGCTTCGGAAACGCTTCCGTCGGGTGCGGAGGTGAGCAGAGTTACCTTTTGCTGTGCCGCATCCAGCTTCTCGGTGCAAAGGCGTACCAATTTTGCGCCTTCCTCAAACAGGGAAAGAGAAGTGTCCAGGGGAGTTTCTACGTTATCCAGTGCGCGAACGATTTCTTCCAAGCGCTTGAGCATTTCCTCAAAGCTCTGATTTTTCATTTCTTCCATTCTTCTACCTCCAAAATTTCGGCTTTTGCCTTGCCGTCGGACAGGCGGATATTGACCCGATCGCCTTTGGCAAGCTGTTTGTTCTGATTGATGGTTTCGCCCTTTTCATTGAACAGGGCACTGTATCCGCGGCTCATAACCGCAAGGGGACTCAAAGCGTCCAGCTTTGCCGCGCCTTGTAAAAGGGCACTCTTTTTTCGTTCCAGCATACGATTCAGCAGGTTTTCCATTTCCCGATCCAAATTCAAAATCGCCATTCTGCGGTCGTCGATCAGGCGCATCTGACTTTGCATTTGCGGACAGGATGCCAAGGCGTCCAAATTCCGACGAAGGGTTTTGATGCGGTTTTCCGTAACCAGACTCATACGGTCGATGACGTTGTGTAGCTTCCGTTTGACCTCGCCTGCCTCGGGCAGAGCAAGTTCCGCCGCCGCAGAGGGAGTGGGAGCGCGCAGATCTGCCACGAAGTCCGAAATGGAAAAGTCCGTTTCGTGTCCCACTGCGGAAATGACGGGGATGCGGGAGGCGAATACCGCCCGTGCCAAATTTTCATCGTTAAATGCCCAAAGGTCCTCCAGACTTCCGCCGCCGCGACCGAGAATGATCACGTCTACGGGGCAGGGGCCGTTGAAAACCTCGATGCCGCGAATGAGCTGTGCGGGGGCACCGTCTCCCTGTACCAGGGCAGGGTATAAAACCAATTCCGCCATGGGAAAGCGTCTGCCGGATACGTTGATCATATCGCGGATGGCGGCACCCGTGGGGGCGGTAATGATACCCACTCTGCGGGGATATTT